>CBFGPB010000110.1:0-7798 GCA_965650545.1 uncultured Devosia sp.
CTCCTCAGCAGGGTCAGAACCTGCTCGATTTCGGCGACGGTCTTTTCGATTTCCGTACGCATTTTGCTTCCTTGGTTTGTGGCGCCCCGTTTAGCGGAGCATGCCGCATGGATCAACCTTTGCGGCCGATTTTGGCAAAGCGCTTTATGGCGGTATCACGCTTGAGACGGGAAACGCGCGCGAGGAAGAAAACACCGTTGACCTGATCGATCTCGTGCTGGGCAACGCGGGCGGCAAAGCCGGTGAGGTCCAGTTCCACGGGGTGCCCAGCCTCGTCATCGAAGGCAATGCGGGCATTTTCCGGACGGATGACATCAACCTCGATGCCGGGCATGGAGACCGAGCCTTCCTTGCCGGACAGGTCGGGGCCGCTGGTCGCAACAATGCGCGGATTGTAGAGCAGCCGGTAGTCCCGGGTGACGGGATCGGCCAGGCTGACCACGGCGACCGGCGCGACCAGTCCGATATGGGCAGCCGCCAGACCATAGGCCGAAACATCCTCTGCCGCACGGAGCAGAGTCGCACCGATGGCGAGCAATTCATCATCCACTGCCCGCGTCGCCGCTGCAGCAACGAGCCGTGGATCGGGATAGAGAATGAAAGGTCTCACATCCGCGTTCATCTACGGGATTTTTCGTTCATGGACGGCATTTTTCTTGTTCATCTTGCAACTCCTGGCCCCTGCTGGTACGTCGGTTTCGGCTGGTCCCGTAGCTCAGCAGGATAGAGCACAGGATTCCTAATCCTGGGGTCGTGGGTTCGAATCCCGCCGGGATCACCAGTTCCCCAGCCCCGTCATGGCGACCGCAATCGCCTCCGCCGACAGCGGCCCATTGACGGTGACCTTGTGTCTCGCGAGGATGAAGCCGACTTCTGCCGCCTTGAGGGGCTGCGCGAGGTTTCGCGCATAGGCCCATAGGAAACCACCACAAAACGTATCTCCGGCACCGTTGGGATCGATGGCCACAAAGTCGGCGGCCGGGGGGCGGTGTGGCAGCGACTGAGTCGAGATTGCTCCGTTGCCACCCGTGCAGAGAGTGGCGCCGGCATGGTTACGCGCGACGATGAGCCAGTCAGACGCCAAGGCTCCGCCCATGGCTTTGAGCGCGTCCTCGCCGCCCAGAAGGGCGAATTCCTCGGCATTGAGATGCAGGATTCGGGTTTGCCGCAGCAGCGCTGCAAACCCTTCTCCACCCGGCGCAATCCAGGCCATGCCCGGATCGAGCGAGACCACCAGCGATGGCTTCAAAGCCCTTGATGCGGCTAAGATTTCGGCAATGAGACCGGGCGTGGCCGGATCGAGAAAGGAGGTAACATGGACGATGTCGCAGCGGGCGATTGCCGCAACCAGCTCGTTGCGGTTTGCGACCAGCCAGCTGGCAATCCCGGCATTTGCCCCCGTGGCGGTGAGGAGCGTGCGACCGGCAGGTTCGACCATGGCAAGACAGGTCGCCGGCGGCAGCGGCGAGACAGAAACGCCATGAGTTTCGACAGACCAGTCAGTGAGGGCCGCAAGGTGCGGCTGGATCCCGTCGAGAGAGCCGGCAATGCCGAAGAAGGCGAGGTCGAGTATGGCGTCGCGGTTGAGCAGCGCGACAACACGCGCGACGTTGAAGGCCGAGCCCCCGAGCCAGGTCGAGGCGCCCATGCGGGAGAGACGGTGAGCACCCGTCTGCGCAGCGTCATCGGACACGGGGGTCTCGACAAGCGGGGGTGCATCCAGGCCCAGGGTGGGCAGGAGAGTCGCCGCACGCTGTCGCACGACCACATCGCGATTCATTGCGCCCAGAAATCCGATTTTCACCATGGGCCGCTGGTAGCGCGGGTCATAGGTAGAGGCAAGCGGGAGCTCCGCAAGTCCCGGCAAGCCAGCCCACCGATTGGGCCCTTGCTACCATCATTGCCGGGTCGGGTGCCCCGAGACGGCCAGGGCCAGATCGGCTTCGAACCTCGTTCCCCCGTCGGAATGAAAGGCATAGGTGCCGCCCATCTGGGCGACGACACCGCGAACGAGGCGTAGGCCCATGCTGGTGGGTGCCTCTGGAACGGGCCCCATGCCGACGCCGTTGTCGGCCACAATCAGCCGGCACCGGCCGCCGCCCTTGTCGCGAAGGGTGACCGAGATCGTCCCCTGGCGGCCATCGGCAAAGGCATATTTGAGCGCATTGGTGACCAGTTCGCTGAGCAAGAGCGACAGAGGCGTCGCATGGTCGCGGTCGACCGGGGCATGGTCGAGGTCATACTCGATGGCGACGTTTGCTCCATAGGCATGGGCCACTTCATCCACCACGACCCGGACCAGGTCATGGGCGTCGATGTCTTCGTAGCGATCGTGCCGGTAGATGTGTTCGTGCATCGCCGCCATCGCGCTCAAGCGACTCTGGAGATCGATCTTGGCACCGGCGGGCATGTCCTGCATGCGCACGAGCGACTGAACGGACTGCAGGTTGTTCTTCACGCGGTGGTGGATTTCGCGGAACAGCATGACATTGGTTTCGTTGGCGGCCTCCAGCTCGGCCCGACGACGCGCATCACGCCGCATCAGTCGGTTGATCCAGATCCCGCCGCCAACCAGACCAAGCAGTATCGGCGCGGCGATGATCATGACGCTGATGATCGCCGTGCGCAGGCCTTCCCAGGTCTGGTTCGTCGCTATCGACGCCAGTGCAAGAATCTCCGTGCCGGGCACGCTGCGATAGCTCACGACGCGTGAAATGCCATCGACCGGAGACTCCTCGGAAAAATAGGTTCCGGCGTCTGCTTGGGGCAAGTGCTGGGTAATCAGGGGGTGAGCAGAAAGATCCGTCGCTTCGCTGACGCTCGGATAACGGGCCATCAAAAGGCCATCGCGCCGGACAATGCTGACGGTCGAGCCCGTGTCGAGGTCCAGATAGGACCAGAATGACTGCATGAGCGCGTCGCTGAACGACACCATGATGGCGCCGGCGAAGTCGCCGTTGCGGGTGATCCGCTTGGAAAAGACGAAGATGTTCTCGCCGGTCAGGCGGCTGACCAACAGACCCGAAGTGTAGAAGGGCGCGCCATCCCTCAGGGCCGTGAAATATTCCCTGTCTGCCACATTCACGGATGCGGCGCCCGGGACCGTGGCGAACAAGGTATTGGCGTCGGCATCGATGATGTAGACGTCGATATCGTCAGGCAGCCCCTCCACCGCAGCCTCAAGAACGGCGCTGTCGGAGGTGAGGGATGGCCCCAGAACGGCATCGATGCGGCGCAGGGTCTGATTGGCGACCTGCGCCACCCAGCCGGCATTGGTCGCCACCACCTGGGCGGCGGCCTGTGATCGCTCCTCGAGACGCAGACGGGTCTGCCCGATCGCCTGGAAAACGAAATAGGCAAAGATGCCGGCAAAGACTGCAATGCAGAGGGTCACGAAGGCAACTGCCACCGATGCGGCCCGCACCTCACGCGAACGAACTTCCCTACCCTCAGCCAGTATCGCCTCCCCCACAATGCTGCCCTTTTTTGCAGGCTTTCGTTGCCGCGCAAAGCCTTATTGGCGTTGAGCCGTGGCGAGCTAACGCGCGAGGGTCAATTTGGCTGCACTGCGACGCGATTTGCGCATCGCAAGTGCCCGTTAACATGGCGGAAGGTGGCGCATGGTAAAGCCCAGCCCTCCGGCTGCCCCGAAAGGACAGACATGACCAAACTTAACCCCTTGCTGACGGCTGCATCGCTCGCCCTGGTGCTGGCGGGATGCTCATCGTTTGGCGGCCCGAGCTCGCCTGGCGCCCTCTCGGCCGGGCTTTCGGCCCGCATGGACCAGCCCAATGCCACGCTCGACAGCCAGCAGGCCATCGATCTTATCAATGCCTATCGCGCCACGCGTAACATGCCGCCGTTGATGGCCGATGCCGGACTCAACGGCACCGCGCAGGCACTCGCCAATCAATATGCCCAAACGGGCACGGCCCCCACCAAGCCGCAGAACCTCGCGCAGATGAAGCTCAGCGCCGGCTATGCAACATTCGCCGAGACTTTCTCGGGCTGGCGCAACAACGCCGCCGACGCCGTCGGACTGGCCGCTCCCGCTACCAAGGCCGGCGTTGCAGCCGCCTACAATCCTGGATCAAGCTACGGCATCTATTGGGTGCTGGTCCTTGGCAATTGATCCGAACACGATCGACGCCAGGGGGCTCAAATGCCCCCTGCCCGTGCTCAAGCTCGAAAAACGGCTTGCACAGGTAACCGCCGGCACCGAGATCATTGTGCTTGCCACCGATCCCATGGCCAAGATCGACATTCCTCTTCATTGCCGCCAGAACGGCCATGCCTGTCATCAGGAAACGACCGTCGACGCCATGCGGTTCGTGATCGTCAAGGCTGGCGATCGGGCACCCTAAAGATCGGCCGGGCGGGGACGCGGCAGGTCAATGTTGAGACCACCGACGGGTATGCCGGGCCGCAGGACATCGGCAATTGCCGCGCTTTCGACCGGTGCCGGCGTGCTGAACATCGGCACATGCGCAGGACGCGGGCGGGGCAAGGCGATGCCCGTGCGCACGCGACCAAGATCAATCGCCGTGTATTCGGCGGGAACAAGGTCGGCCGTCAGGTAGCTCGGCTGGTCTTCGAGCCCCATGGGGAAGGCCGCGTCCTGGGCCGCGACATAGGCCTTGGCATCCTTGCCGCAGATCAGCGGACGCATATCGACCGGCGCAGCGCCGATGGCGTTGGGCAACGTCAACACGGTCTGTCCGGTTGACGAAAGGCGGCCGTTGAAGGCGTCGAGGAAAAGGCCGGCGGCGCGCTCATTCCGCTCGCGCGCCGACGATCCGCCCAGCACAACCGCCAGCAAACGCCGGCCATTTCGATCAGCGGTGGCGACAATGTTGAGCCCCGAGGCACAGACATAGCCTGTCTTCATGCCATTGGCGCCGACGAAGCCTTCCAGGAGACCGTTGTTGGATTCGAGGCGTGCCTTGCCCAGCTTGACCACGCCGGTGGCGAACATGGGCATGTATTGGGGGAAAGACTGCTCGATATAGAGCGCAATGATCGCCAAGTCGCGTGCGCTGGTCACCTGGGCCGCATCGTGCAGGCCATGTGGATTGACGAAGTGGGTGGCCGTAAGGCCCATGCGCTGGGCGGCGTTATTCATCATGGCGACGAACTCGGCCTCGCTGCCACCAACCGTCTCGGCAATGGCCACGGCGATATCGTTGGCCGACTTCACAACCAGAATGTAGAGCGCGTCCTTCAGGCTGACCGAGCTGTCGATCTCCAAGCCTGATTTGCTGGGAGCCTGGTTAAAGGCATTTCGCGAAATGGTGACCGGCGTGTCCAGTGTTACCGTGCCCTTGGCCAGTTCCTCGAAGACGACATAAGCGGTCATCAGCTTGGTCAGCGAGGCCGGGTGCCATGGCTTACCGGCGTCCTGGGCATAGAGCACTTCAAGGGTCGAGCGGTCGACGACGAGAAGTGGATTGGCCCATGCCGGTACCAAACCGGCAAAAGTCAAAATCAGGACGAGAACGAGACGGCGGACAAACGGCAAGAGTGGACGACTCCGGTTCGGACGGGCTGGAATGGCGCCCCTCTTAGCAGCCACATCCGTCGATCTCAAGAAAGCGAGGCGGCCCTGACAGCCATGTGAAGGTGCTGACAGGACCTGTCAGCGCTCGGAAGGAAGGTGCAATTCCCGACGAAGGAGACAAAAACATGACGACACTGGTGACGATCCTCACCCCTGGTTACGCAGATTGGGAAACCGCACTGCTCAATGCCGGCGCGCGCGACTATTACCGGCTTGAAACCCGCTTTGCCACGCCCGGAGGCGAGGCGGTGACATCGGCTGGTGGGCTCAAGGTGTTGCCGCACCTGGCGGTCGAAGACATCGAGGTCGACCGGGTGGATGCCATCCTGGTCAATGGTGGGAATGCCTGGTCAACCCAGGACTATCCAGACCTGTCCGACCTGCTGCGCTCGGCATACGCCGCTGGAAAGACGGTCGGCGGAATCTGCGACGGGGTGATGGCGCTGGCCCGGGCGGGATTGCTCGACAGCGTTCGCCACACGGCCAATGGGCCGGAAAGCCTGCCCGGGACGGGTTACGGCGGCGCGGCCTATTATGTCGGCTCGCCCCGTGCAGTGCTGGACAGGCGCATCGTTACCGCACCGGGCACCGCTCCCATCAGTTTCATGGGCGCGGTGCTGGAGTCACTCGGACTGCGCAATGGTGACCTCGACTTCTACCTTGGTCTCTACGCGGCCGAGCACCAGGCCGCATAGAATCCCCGTCAGACGGGCAGCATCAGCGTCGTTGCCCGGCTGATAGAGGCCGAAAGGGGCAGGTCAGCCGAAGACTGGCCGACGCGGATGGTAAAGCTGCCGGCCTCCACCAGCCAGTGACGGGCCGCCTCGCGATACCAGGCGAAGGCGCGAGCCTCGAGCACCAGGGTGATCGAGCGGGATTCGCCGGGCGCCAGGCGGACCTTTTCGAAGGCCTTCAGTTCCTTGGCCGGGCGCGGCTCGGTGGACTTGTCGTCGCCCACATAGAGCTGGACCACCGTGGAGCCCGCCCGTTCACCTGTATTGGTGGCGGTCAGCGAGACCACGAGCCTTCCGTCGCTCTCGAAGCGCGAGTCGTCGACAGCGAGGTCGGAGAGCGCGAAGCTGGTGTATCCCAGACCAAAGCCGAAAGGATAGAGCGGCGTCATGCCTATCCGGTCATAGTGCCGGTAGCCGACGAAAATACCCTCCTCGTAGCGTACCTTGCCTTCAAGGCCGGGATAGACTTCGCGGTCCTGGCTGTGGGCGGGATTGTCGGCCCAGCGGACCGGGAAAGTCTGCGGCAGGCGGCCGCCCGGTTCTGCGGCACCGGTGAGAACGTCGGCAATGGCATTGCCGGCTTCCTGGCCCGGATACCAGGCCTCGAGGATTGCGGCGACCTTGTCGGCCCAGGGCATTTCCACCGGGCCACCAGTCTGGAGCACGACGATAGTGCGGGGATTGGCCGCTGCTACGGCCTCGACCAGCTCGTTCTGGCGGCCGGGCAGGACGATGCCGTCAAGGTCGCTGCCTTCGGTATCCCATTCCCCATTGCGGCCGATGAAAACGACCGCGGTCTCGGCGGCGCCGGCGGCGGCCGCGGCCTCGGCAATCGCCTCATCACCCAGTGGGCGGCCGATACCGCAGGCGAAAGCTGCCAGGCCCAGTGTGGCAACGTCCTTGGTAGCGAACTCGATCACGACATCGTGGGCACGCCCAGCTTCCAGGTTCACGAGGCCCACAACCTCGTCACAGCCCTCCTCGAAGAAGGTGCGCCCCTTGGTCCAGTTGGTCCAGGCGTCGGCCACGAGCCTGCCATCGACAAAGACCTTCGCAAATCCGGCGGAATAGATGCCGACGCGGTGCATGCCGTTTGCTTCCGGCGTGAATGTGCCGCGAATGCGGGCCGAGAAATGCAGCGCATCAACCTTGCCATCGGCCACCTGACCAATCCAGAAGGCCTGGGTCTCCTCCATGGGGGCGACATGCACGGGTTCGCCCGACAGGCCCTGATTAGCGAAATATTCGACGCTCAAGGCGCCGCGCAGGACCGGCTCGAAACGGTGATTGGTGCAGCCGTGAGCATAGCTCAGGCAATCCTCGCCCAGGGCGGAAACGAGTCCTTGCCACGGGGAGATGCGATAATGGGCGTTCAATTGGGCGGAGCCGCCACCCATGATCTGCGCCGTCTTGGCATTGGGGCCAATCACAGCGATTTTGCCCTGCCCCGAGAGCGGCAAGATCCTCTCATTCTTGAGCATCACAGTCGCCGCAGCCCCGGCTCGGC
>CBFGPB010000111.1:0-7781 GCA_965650545.1 uncultured Devosia sp.
AGTTCGTGGTCGATGACCTTGTTGCCCACGACAATCCGCGCGAGCAGGTCGGCGCGCAGACCCTCATGCACGAAGCGGTTTGTGGCATAGTGGGCGGCAAAGGCGGCCTTGCCATCGAGCATGAGCGCCATGTCGGGCAGACGATAGGCCCGGACGGTTTCCGCAAAAGGGATCAGGAATTGCTCCAGATTCCGGACATTGTAGGCATCAAGCTGGGCCTGCACGCATTCAACTGGCGTCATTTTGGTCATTTCTGGCATCCTGGTGCTCGGATAGAAGCCGGCATATGGGCAAAAAATGGGCAATGAGCTCATTTATGCATCACAAGACTGGATTCACCGCGAGCGCCGTGGTCGGCTATCTGGCATCAAGTCTTTGTATTAGCAGGTCTTTCAGGCTTTGGGCAGAGCTGGCACAGGCCGTGCATACAGTTGGGGCGGTAACTGCCGAAAACGGCCAGCGGAGGCTAGCGTGAAAAAGATCGAGGCTATCGTAAAGCCATTCAAGCTCGACGAAGTCAAAGAAGCACTGCAGGAAGTTGGCCTGCAGGGCATCACCGTGACCGAGGCCAAGGGTTTCGGGCGCCAGAAGGGCCATACCGAGCTCTATCGCGGCGCTGAATATGTGGTGGATTTCCTGCCCAAGGTGAAAGTCGAAGTCGTTTGCCCCGACGATCTGGCCGAAAAGGCGATCGAGGCGATCCGCGCTGCTGCGCAAACCGGTCGCATCGGCGACGGCAAGATCTTCGTCTACTCCATCGAGCAGGCCATCCGTATCCGTACCGGCGAATTCGGCGACGACGCGCTCTAAGGCGCTCCGTTTAGCCACGCCACCAACCAGCAACAAGCATTTCGTTAGACAGGGGAAGACCTGATGACCACCGCAGCCGACATTATCCAGCGCATGAAGGACGAGAACATCAAGTATCTCGACGTGCGTTTCACCGACCTGCGCGGCAAGCTGCAGCACGTCACCATGGACGCGTCGGTCGTCGATGCCGACATGTTCGAAGATGGCGTCATGTTCGACGGCTCCTCGATCGCGGGCTGGAAGGCCATCAACGAGTCCGACATGGTGCTGATGCCCGATCCGAACTCGGCCTATATCGACCCGTTCTTTGCGGCCTCGACCCTCGCCATCAACTGCGACATTCTCGAGCCCAACACCTACCAGCCCTACAATCGCGACCCGCGCTCGATCGCCAAGAAGGCCGAAGCCCTGGTCAAGTCCTCCGGTATCGGTGACTCGGTCGTGTTCGGCCCCGAGCCCGAATTCTTCATCTTCGACGACGTGAAGTATTCCAACACCACCTACAAGGTGGGCTTCTCGGTCGACCATTCGGAACTGCCGACCAACAATGACGCCGACTATGAAGGCGGCAATAACGGCCACCACATCGGCCTCAAGAAGGGCTACTTCCCGGTTCCCCCGCTGGACAGCGCCCAGGACATGCGCGGTGAGATGCTCGAAGCCATGGGCTCGATGGGCGTCATCATCGAGAAGCACCACCACGAAGTGGCCTCGGCCCAGCATGAGCTCGGCCTCAAGTTCAAGCCGATGATCCAGTCGGCCGACGACGTGCTGATCTACAAGTATGCCGTCCAGCAGGTTGCCAATGCCTATGGCAAGACCGCGACCTTCATGCCCAAGCCGGTCTACGGCGACAACGGCTCGGGCATGCACTGCCACCAGTCGATCTGGAAGGACGGCAAGCCGCTCTTCGCCGGTGACCAGTATGCCGGTCTCTCGATGGAGTGCCTCTACTACATCGGCGGCGTCATCAAGCACGCCAAGGCCATCAACGCCTTCACCAACCCGACCACCAACTCCTACAAGCGTCTGGTGCCGGGCTTCGAAGCCCCCGTGCTGCTGGCCTACTCGGCCCGTAACCGTTCGGCTTCCTGCCGTATCCCCTTCGGCCAGTCGCCGAAGTCCAAGCGCGTCGAAGTGCGTTTCCCCGATCCGCTGGCCAACCCGTACCTCGCCTTCACGGCGCTGCTGATGGCTGGCCTCGACGGCATCAAGAACAAGATCCACCCGGGCGACCCGATGGACAAGGACCTCTACGAGCTGCCCAAGGAAGAGCTCAAGGAGATCCCGACCGTGTCCGGTTCGCTCCGCGAAGCCCTCGAAGCCCTCGACAAGGGTCGCGACTTCCTCAAGGTCGGCGGCGTCATGGACGACGATTTCATCGACAGCTACATCGAGCTCAAGATGCAGGAAGTGATCAAGTTCGAGCACACCCCGCACCCGGTCGAGTACGAAATGTACTACTCCGCCTAAGTGGTTCTGGTTTGAATGGGAAAGGGGCCTTTCGGGGCCCCTTTTCTTTTGCCGGTGACCTGCCGCCAAAGCAAGGCGGCCCGCCCCGACCAGGAACGAGCCGCCAAGATCAGGTTGCCGATCGTTTGCGGTTACACGGCCTTGAAGGTGCGGCGCATCACCTCGCGCCATTCGTCCGGCGCCTCCAGCAGGCCTTCGATATTGTCCGCGCTCTGTGGCTCGAAAAAGCGAACGGCAAAGCCGAAATCGAAGAGGCGCACGACCTCGCCGGTCACCCTGCCGACCGTGACGATCTCACCCACCGAAGGCTGGAACGCTGCCGAGACGGCTGCGCCCGAAATCGAGTAGTCGACGATAAGGCAGGGCTGGGACCAATTGTCCGGCCGCGCAATGACGGTGCGCGGATTGCTCGGCATCACGCGCTGCGCTGTCCGTCGGTCGCTGCTTGTCGTCCACAGTTTCTCGCTGAAGCTGGTGATCCGCGCGTTGAGCGCTTCGCGAGCAGCATCGTCCTGCTCGAACTGCATCTCGAACCCGTCCTCATATTGGCGCGAAACCGTGCCATTGAGAGTGCCGAACGAGGTGAAGCTGGCCGAGACCGCTTCTCCAACCTGTGGAATGACGGGTGCCGTCACCCGCAGGCTATCGCTGCCGATCATGCGCAGGCGACAGGCAAACAGGTTGATGCCTGGATGCGTGGGTTGCGCACCGATGACATAGCGCCCGGCCACGGTGGCAATGCCGTGCAACGCGATCGTGGGACGTTCCAGAACTTCGGACACTGCCGACCTCCCTCTGGGTGATCGAAGCAGGATGCCAACAGCCCATCAACGCAGTCTTGTGGGAATGGATCGCATTTTAGGGAACGCGATGTCCGCCTCGCGACAGGTCAGTCGGCCGGTGGCCTTATCACGGATTCGAGGTCCTCGAATTCCTGCGGCTGGATGAATTGCAGCGCAAAACCCACTTCCAGGTGCCGTACGACGCGTCCGACCACGCGGCCCAGCGCCATGGGCATGCCAAGTTCCGGCCAGAAATGCGCCGAAACCGCAGCGCCGGAGCGCGAGACGTCGATGATGAAGCAGGGAACCTGCTGGCCATCGGCAAGGAATATGGTGCTGCGTGGATCGCGCGGCAGGATGCGCCGGTGCTCGCGCTTGTCCGGCACCTGGGCGTGGACGTGGCGCTTCTGCCAGTCGATCTTGGCGGCGAGCTTCTCTCGCTCGCCATCGGTCAGTTGAATGTCGGCCACAAAGCCGGAGGCCAGGCGGCGGGTGATGCGGCCCCGCAGGATGCCGAATTCGTTGAAATGCGAGGCGACGGTCTCGCCTTCCTTGCCCACGACCGGCCCCACGGCAACCAGCATGCGCGTGGATATGGAGCACAGGCGACAGGCATAGACCGGCAGTTTCTCGTCCGGTGTGCTGCGACGGTCCGGAAGCGCATAGCGGCCCGCCAGCGCCCCGATAAATCGCACATCGCTCAAGCTTGAGGACGCCCGGAGACTTTCGTCTACCAGAGCGGCGGATAGCGACATGGGTCTCCCCTCCCAAATTGCCCACACCGGTGAAAACTCTATGGGTGAGTCCTTAAGGAGTTCTCCCAATCCTTGTTCCCATGCGGGGCCTGCCGTAAATTTGTCGCTAATCCGAAGCCTCGCAATTTTTCCAATCGCCCATTTGAATCGAATTGCCATGTCATTTGCGCCGCAAAACGCACTTCTCACGCCGGCGCAAATGGCCGAGGCCGACCGGCTGGCCATCGCCGCAGGTATTCCATCGCTGGCCCTGATGGAGGCCGCGGGGCGTGCTGTGGCCGAGCGGATAGAGGCCGGATATCCAAGGGCCCCCATCCTGGTAGCCTGCGGGCCTGGCAACAATGGGGGCGATGGCTTCGTCGTCGCACGCTTGCTGAAGGAGAATGGCTGGCCGGTTCGGCTCTGGCTTTCGACAGAGGTCGGGGCGCTCAAGGGCGATGCCGCCGAGATGGCCGGGCGCTGGCAAGGTCCGGTCGAGACAGGTCCGGTTCCCGACTTTTCCGACGCGAGCCTCGTTGTTGACGCCATCCTTGGGGCGGGCCTCGATCGGGACGTAGCGGGCCGGCTCGCTGCCGCTATCGAGGCCATCAACGCCTCCGGCGTGCCCGTGGTCAGCGTTGACGTGCCCAGCGGTATCGACGGCGCCACTGGTGAAGTGCGTGGCACTGCCATCATGGCTCGTGACACTGTCACCTTCTTCCGTCGGAAGCCGGGCCATCTGCTGCTTCCCGGTCGCGGACGTTGCGGCGCCACGCATCTGGCCCAGATCGGCATTCCGGACTCGGTTCTCGATGCCATCTCCAGCCAAACCTGGGAAAACGGTCCAAGCCTCTGGAGCCTGCCACAGCTCAGCAACGATAAGCACAAATTCGACCGGGGCCATGTCCTGGTGGTCTCCGGCGGGCCGCTGCAGACGGGCGCAGCGCGGCTTGCCGCCATGGGCGCCTTCCGGAGCGGCGCAGGGCTCGTGACCCTCACCGGGGCCGAAGCGGCCTTGCGCGTTCACGCCAACCACGTCACCGCCATCATGCTGCGCGCTGCCGAGACGACCGACGACCTGGCCGGCATCCTGGCTGACAGGCGAATAGGTGCGGCCGTCATCGGGCCGGCCGCTGGAATCGGCGAAGGGACGCGGCGCAATGTGGATGTGCTGCTACGCTCGTCTGCCGCGCTGGTGCTCGACGCAGACGCCCTCACCAGCTTCGCCGATCAGCCCGCACAGCTCTGGGCTACCATCAGCGAGCGGCAGGCTGCCGTGGTCCTGACGCCGCACGAAGGCGAGTTTGCGCGGCTTTTTGGCGATCTGGCGGGTGACAAACTTGCCCGCGCCCGCGCCGCCGCAGCGCGTTCCGGCGCCGTCGTGATCCTGAAAGGTAGCGACACGGTGATTGCCGCCCCGGACGGCCAGGCTGCCATAAACGCCAACGCGCCGCCTTGGCTGGGCACGGCCGGGGCTGGCGACGTCCTGGCCGGAATGGTCGCAGGACTCATGGGGCAGGGGATGGCAGCCTTCCAGGCCGCCTGCGCCGGCGTGTGGCTACATGCCGAGGCCGCCAACCGGTTTGGCGGGACCGGCATGTTGAGTGAAGACCTGCCGGGCCTACTGCCGGCTGTCCTGCAGGCGCTGCACGGGCCTGCGCGGTCCGCTCCTGCCACAAGCTGACGTCACTGCGGGGTCTGATAGTCCGTATCGGGCCGCTTGTCGAAGACACGACCCCACCCTACATCAAGCCGTCATCGTGGGTCCGGGCCGGCGCCTGGAGCTTCGTAAGGCGCGGCATATCCATCTGGAGCGAACCCATGAACAAGGCCCTCGTTGTCATCCTTGCGGCCGTCATGCTCGATGCCGTCGGCATTGGGCTCATTTTTCCCATCCTTCCTGCGCTGCTGCGTGAAGTCGGGCACACGACCGACATCGCCACCATTTTGGGCGTGATGCTGGCGCTCTATTCTGCCTGCCAGTTCCTGTTCTCGCCAGTTCTGGGCGTGCTCAGCGACCGCTTCGGACGCCGGCCGGTCCTTCTCGTCTCCCTTGCCGGCGCCGCCATCGACTATATCGTCATGGCCTTCGCGCCCGAACTCTGGTTGCTGGTGATCGGTCGCGCCATCGCCGGCATTACCAGCGCCAACATGGCGGTGGCGACCGCCTACCTCACCGACATTTCGACTGAGGAACAGCGGGCGAAGCGCTTCGGCCTGCTCCATGCCATGTTCGGCATCGGCTTCATCATCGGTCCGGTCATCGGCGGGATCCTCGGGGACATCTGGTTGCGGTCGCCATTCCTGGTGGCAGCCCTTCTCAACGCTGCGAACTTCGCGCTTGCCCTCTTCGTGCTACCCGAGTCGCGCCCCGGTAAGCGGGAGGCGCGCTTCACTTGGGACACGCTCAACCCGTTCAAGCCGCTGGCCTGGGCCCTGACGTTCAAGACTCTCATCCCGCTCATGGCCATCTATCTGGTGATGAACCTGGTCGGCACCGTCTATGGCACGACCTGGGCCATCTACAGTGAGGACGTGTTTGCCTGGAACGGCATGATGATCGGCCTGTCGCTCGGTGCCTTCGGTGTCTTCCATGCGCTGGCCCAGGCCTTCCTGACCGGCCCTGCCGTGGCGCGGCTGGGCGAACGCTGGGCCCTGATCGTCGGCATGGGATTTGAAACCGGTGCCATGCTGACCCTGGCCTTTGCCACCCAGGGCTGGATCCTGTTTGCCATGGCGCCAGTCTTTGCATTGGGCGGTATCGGCATGCCGGCGCTTCAGTCCCTGACGACAAGACAGGTGGATTCGAACCGCCAGGGCCAGCTGCAGGGCGTGCTGGCAAGCCTGGTGAGCCTTGCCTCGGTCTTCGGGCCGATCTTCTTCAGCTTTGTCTATAATGGCCTGCGCCCAAGCTGGCCGGGTGCCATTTGGCTGGTGGCGATCTGCATCTACCTGCTGGCACTTCCGCTGATGGCAGGCATTCGGCGGCCTGCTTCCGCGCCCGCCAATGAGGCGGCATAGCAAAAAGGGGACAATCCCCGGCAAACCGGGGATTTGGGGTTATCCGGGCTTGCAGGGGTGAATTTTCCGGTCCATTAACAGCTTTGCACCGTCGGGCCGTCGAAAACCCCCGGATTTCCTTGCGTTCTACGCAGAATCGCCAAAGGTTGTCCGCGTTTTCGTTCGCCAGAGACGGCGGGCATTCACTGTGAGGAAACGCTATGAACAAAAACGATCTGGTTGGCGTCGTTGCCGACAAGGCGACGATCACCAAGGCACAGGCCGCCGAAGCGGTTGACGCAGTGTTCGAAGCCATTACCGCTGCTCTCAAGGGCGGTGACGAAGTGCGTCTGGTCGGTTTCGGCACCTTTGCCGTGTCCCAGCGCAAGGCTTCCACCGGTCGCAACCCTGCCACCGGCGCCGAGATTCAGATTCCGGCTTCGAACCAGGCCAAGTTCAAGCCCGGCAAGGGCCTCAAGGACGCGATCAACTAAGATCGCCCCTCTGCCTGGTTTGGCAATCGGCCCCGCGCGTATTTCGCCGGGGCCGTTTTCATTCCCCGCAATTGCCTGTTGACGGGCAGGGGCCGGCACCCTAATCAGGGCGCCATTGACTTGCCGCTTCAAGCGCAAGGGCGATTAGCTCAGTTGGTAGAGCGCCTCGTTTACACCGAGGATGTCGGCGGTTCGAGTCCGTCATCGCCCACCATCTTGCATTCATGCGGTGCTTTTCCTGTCAGTTTTGGGCCAGTGGCGTACGTTTTGCTTCGTGTGCGTCGTGAGGTTTTGTCGCTTACGCGATGGAAAGACGAGGCTTTCCGGTGCGCTGTCAGGTTATTCACGAAAATGTCGCGTGGAGCATTCCGGTCGCTTGACTTCGATTGGGGCGGTCGATAAACGGACACCACGTTGCGCGAACGACCAGTTCGCAAGCGCTGCGGGAGTAGCTCAGTTGGTTAGAGCGCCGGCCTGTCACGCCGGAG
>CBFGPB010000112.1:0-7780 GCA_965650545.1 uncultured Devosia sp.
GCGGCAAAGCCCAGTTCGAGATAGCCGCCCTTTTCCTTGGACGTGACTTCAGCCTGGCTGACCCGGACGCGACCGGCGGAAAATTCGGTCCCGCGCGGATGGCGCACCACCACTTCGGCCTCGGCCAGCCGCAATTCGTTGACCGTCGGATGGGCGTTGCCATAACCGCGCTGGGCGGCATAGCCGAGGGCCAGCACGCCGCCGGTTTCAGCGCGCGCCAGGCTCTGCAGACGATGCGCCCGCGAGGCCGGGAACAGCAGCGGTTCGCGCGTCAGGTCCGGAATGTCCTCTGGCGCGACGGTGGACGCGGCCGTCGGTGCCACCAGGCCCTGCTGGCGCTGCCAATCGGCCAGCGACGGCTGCCGTGCCGGGGCCGGCTGCTCGGCCATGTCCACGGCCGGCGGCGCAAAGGGCCTGCCTTCGAGCACGTCGGTTGCCAGCACACGATGCGAATAGTCGAGCGTCGGCCCGAGAATCTGTCCGCCCGGAATATCCTTGAAGGCCGCCGAAATGCGGCGCTGCGTCAGGAGTTCGTGCTGTTGCACCGGCCGGGCAATGGCGAGGCGCGGCTGGGTGGTGCGCCAGGCCCTCAGCACCAGCACCGCCTCCGAAAGTTCACCGCCGGTCTGGGCCAGGGCCAGAGCGGCCAGTTCCTCGTCATAGAGCGAGGCTTCGCCCATCACCCGATCGATGAGATAGGGCATGGTCAAGCGGATGGTTTCGACGCGGGCTGCGTCGATCGTACCCAGGTCCTGGCGGAACAGCCGCTCGGCCTGTTCGATGGCCCTTTCGCCACCGCGGGTTGCAACATAGGCCATCAGAGCACCTCCACCTTGGTCGAGCGCGGAATGCCGATGACGGAAGTGCCATCGACGAAGAAGCAGTCAAAGCCCTCTGGATAGGAGCAGAGCAGCTCGCGCATGGCCCAGAAGCCCGGCTGGAGGGCCAGCGAAACTTCGGTTGAACCGGAAATGCCCGGACCGGTGAGGCGCAGCCGCTGCCCCGTATGAGGCACCGCCACCACCAACGTCGCGCCATCATCGGGATAGAGAGCGCTACCGCAGTTGATCCCGGCGATCTCGGCGCTCTCGATGGTGCTCAGAAACACGTGGTCGGCCACGGCGATCCGATCGGCCAGCGTGGCACCACTCGCCACGATCCGCTCGCGAAGGGCAGGGGTATCGGCAAAGGCGCAGCATTCGATATCAACAAGCGTCTCGATGATGGCCTCAAAGCCGGCCTCGGGCAGGGTGCGCACATCGCCCGGGCGGGACAGGGACCACATGAGTGCCTCGAAGGTGGCATTGGAGCGCAGTTCGAGCGCGTCGGGGGGAGCGACGGTCAGCATCAGAATGTCTCCATTTCGACACGCGTGGCCTCGACCTGGCGCATGCGCATCTCATCGGCCTTCGCCATGTGGGATTTTTCGCCGGCAAGGAACTGGGCGGTTGCCGCGTCCATGCCGCGTGCATCGACGCTGAGGTCCACGACGGCCATGGCCATGGCGCGCTCGAGGTCGCGGCCGGTCACCATGCCGTAGCCGACATGGCCGGCCGGGTTGGTGATCTGCGCCTCGCTGACCAGCACTTCGCCGAGGTGGAAATCCACCTGGCCGACGGTGTCGCGCATCGGCACCATGACAAGGCCTGTGCGGTTGGCGATGACGGTGACCTCGCCCAGGTCAGCCAGCAGGGCCTCGGCATGGCGCTTGAGGTGTTCGGGCCGGGCTCGGGCCAGAATGCCCAGCATCTGGGCGTGATCGGCCCCGCCGGGTGGGGTTTCATTGAACATCGTGGGATCTCTCAGTGGTCGTGATGGTCGGCTGGTCGGTTTCGAAGGTGAATTGCACGCGGTCACCGGCCCAGACGGCTTCGGAAAAGCCGATGGGCCGGCCGTCGAGGTCGGCGTCGATCTTCTGCACCACCAGCACCGATTGGCCCGGGCGGAGCATGAGCATGGCGGCCTCGTTCTCCGAGGCGATGCGGGTGAAGACGGTAGTGCGCTGCCGCCGGTAGTCGGTGATGCCGTAGGAGCGGTAGACGTCGGTGATCGAGCCCGTATTGCGACGGCGTTCGGACAGATCGGGGAAGCGCGTGGCGTCGTGATAGGCCCAGCCCATGCTGATGGGCAGGTCATTGGCGAAGCCGCGCCAGGAGCGGGCATGAACCGGCGCGTCCTTGTCGATCCCGAGGGCGGCCGCCACGCGGGTGCTGGCCGGCAAAGTCATCTCCGCCAGCGTCTCGCCGGAGGCGGTGAGGCCCTGGCTCATCAGGTTTTCGTGCCAGCGGGTGCGCGTGCCGATGACATAATTGAGCAGGGGCGCGCGCTCGACAAAGGTGCCGCGGCCGTGTTCGACCCTGAGCTTGCCTTCGGCGACCAGGGCCGCCAGCGCCTTGCGCAATGAGTGGCGGCGCACGCCATAGAGCACGCAGAGCTCAGGTTCGGACGGCAGCCTAGTGTCGGGCGCCAGCCGGCCTGATGCAATTTCTTCGCTGATCCGGTCCCGGGTCTCTTCCCAGGAATGTCCTTGGCTTCGCATATCGTCAACTCATTCGAATGAGCTGCTTGTAGACGGCGCCAGTGACACTCGAATGACGGTAGCAAAGGTCTGCGACAGGCATGCGTCCGGTCATTCGAATGAGATGGGCTTTGTCGTCGCCGTGTCACGGAGGATGGGTAGGAGACGGGGCAGGAAGCCTTCCCAAGACCAGCAGAACCCGCGGCCAACTGAGGTCCCCATGAAAAAGCTCGGCGAAACGCCCTTCATTCACGAAACCGCCAAGGTCACCCAGTCGACGCTGGGCCGCTACACGGAAGTGGGCGCCCATTGCCACCTCGCCTGGTCCAGCATGGGCGACTATTCCTATTGCGTCGGCGGCACCCAGATCGCCTATGCCAGGATCGGCAAGTTCTCCAATATCGCCGCCAATGTGCGCATCTATGCCTCCATGCACCCGATGGAGCGCGCTTCGCTCCACCATTTCACCTATCGGTCGGCCCAGTATTTCGAGGGCGAGGAGGACGACCGGGACTTCTTTGACTGGCGGGCCGGCAATGACATCAAAATCGGCCACGATACCTGGATCGGGCATGGCGCGGTGATCATGCCGGGCGTGACCATCGGCAATGGCGCGATCATCGGCTCCAATGCCGTGGTGACCAAGGACGTCGCGGACTTCGCCATTGCCGTCGGTGTGCCGGCGCGCACGATCCGGCAGCGGTTTTCCGACGACGTCGCCAGCCGCCTCGATGCGCTCAAGTGGTGGGACTGGAGCCACGAACAGCTGCATGCGGCGCTGCCCGACTTCCGCGCCCTCGGCATCGAGGCGTTCCTGGAGAAGTATGAGGGCTGACGGCCGGGCGTGCCGGGTCGGCGACAGTCAGTTCTCCCGGAAGGCGCGGCTCATGCTGTCGCTGATGGGCCTGACCAGGTAATCCAGGAACGTCCGCTCGGCGGTCTGCACCATGACCTCGGCCGGCATGCCGGGCGTGGGGACAAAGCCGGGCACCTTGGCGATCTCCTCGGTGGGGATGGTTACCCGCGCCAGATAGACCTCGGGCTGCCCGTCGGAAGCGCCCTCCCGGATCGAGTCCGCCGAGAGATAATCGAGCCGGCCTTCGAGCACCGGCGTCGTGCGCTGGCTGAGCGCGATCAGGCGGATCGCCACAGGCTCGCCCTGCCGCACGTCGTCAATCTGGTTGCGCGAAATCATCGTCTCGATCAGGAGCGGCACCCCGCTGGGAAGGATCTCCATGATGGGCTTGCCGCTTTCAACCACGCCGCCCGTGGTGTGGTAGTGAATGCGAATGACCTTGCCGTCGACGGGGGAACGGATCTGGGTGCGGTCGAGCACATTGCGGGCGTGACGGATCTGCTCACGCACGGAATCGAGTTCGATCTCGACCGACTGAACCTCGTTGAGCGCCGTTTGCCGTGCGGCATCCTGCACCTGAACCATTTCGCCCAGATACTTGGATATTTGTGCGTCGATCTCCTGGATTTCCGCGCCGAGGCGGGCCAAGTCGCCGTCCGCATCGGCCACGGCGCGCTGCAGTTCCATAACCTCCGAGCGGGTCACCAGGCCTTTTTCGAGCAGGGTCGTGCGCGCCTGCAGCTCGAACAGCAGCAATTCGCGCTGCCGCTCCATGGACTGAAGCTGGCTTTGCTGGCCGTCGCGGCGGAAGTTGAGGGCGTCGACATTGTGCTGGTAAAGCGCCAGATCGTTGTCGAGCTTTTCGCGCCAGGACACGAAATGCGCCCTCTGGCTGTCATAGACCTGCCTCGCTTCGGCGCTCATCGCCTCCGGATCGCCTTCGGGCTCGGTGAAGCTGCGGGCATTGAGCGCCTCGTCATTGAGGCGCGCGAGGATGGCCTCCAGCCGTAGTTCACGCAATAGCAGTTGCCGCTCGGTTGCCAGTGCCGCCGTGTCGTCGAGAGTGACGAGAACCTGCCCGGCCTTGACCAATTCGCCTTCGCGTACCGCCAAATCCTCGATGATGCCGCCTTCCAGGTGCTGGATGATCTTGTTCTGCCCGGTGGCCACGAAAGTGCCCTGCGAGATGACTGCGGCAGCCAAGGGTGCCGTGGCTGCCCAAAGACCAAAGCCCCCAAACGCGACGGCAACGAGGCTGACGCCGAAGATGGCATGGCGGCGGATCGAGCGCGGGACGTCGCGATACCACTCGAGATCGACTGCGTGTGCGTTCACGACGGTCATTCTGCCGCTCCCTGCATAGAGGTTTCCATGACGCCGGCGGGATTGGCGGCGCGCCGCTGCGAGAGGGTTGCCATGACCTTGTCTCGGGCCCCGAACAGGGTCACGGCGCCATTGTTGAGCACCATGATCTTGTCGACGCAGTTGAGCAGGGCAGGGCGCTGGGTGATGGTGACCACGGTGATGTTCTGCTCCTTGGCATGCTTGAGAGCCCTCGCCAGTGCCGCCTCGCCTTGGCTGTCGAGGTTGGAATTGGGTTCATCGAGCACGACCAGGCGCGGATTGCCGAGGAAGGCCCGCGCCAGCGCCACGCGCTGCTTCTGCCCGCCCGAAAGAGGTGAGCCATCGCCAGCGACATAGGTCTCGTAGCCCTGCGGCAGCGTGGAGATCAGCTCGTGCACATCGGCGAGGACGGCGGCATCGAAAATGGCGCGGTCGGAGATATCCTCGCGCATGCGGGCGATGTTGGCCTTGATGGTGCCGGGGAACAGTTGCACGTCCTGGGGCAGGTAGCCGACGTTTTCGCCGAACTGGCGCTGATCCCAGTTGCGCAGGTCCATAAGGTCGAGCCGCACGCTGCCCGAAGTGGGCAGGATCGAGCCGACCAGCATCTTGCCCAGCGTGGTCTTGCCGGCCCCCGAGCTGCCGATGATTGCCAGAGACTCGCCGGGTTGCAGCGAGAAGGTGATGCCGTTGAGGATGACCTTCTTGTTGGGCGGCGGCACGAATAGCACCCGCTCTACGTCAAGGCGGCCCTGCGGGGAGGGCAGGCGGAGACGTGCAAAGTTGAGCGGCGAGTTCTGCAGGAGGGTGCGGACCCGGCCGAGGGCGGAGCGGGCCTGGACGACGCTGTTCCAGCCTTCGATGGCACCCTCGATGGGGCCAAGGGCACGGCCGGCGATAATGGACGCTGCGATTACCATGCCGCCGGTCAGCTGACCGCCCAGGGCGAGATAGGCGCCCCAGCCCAGCAGCGAGACCTGGGTGACCAGGCGTGTGGCCTTGGAGAGCGCTGCAAAGACAATGTTGAGGTCTTGTGCCCGGACCTGAGCCTTGAGCGAACCGGCGGTGTCCTTGCCCCAGATGCGAACGGCCTCGGGGATCATGGCCAGAGCGTTGATGATCTGGGAATTGCGCGACATCGATTCCAGATGCGCATTGGCACGGCTGAGATAGCTGTTCGCCTCGCCAAAGGGCTGTGCCGTCACCCGCTGATTGATCGTCGCGATCAGCAGCAGGACCAGCGACGAGCCCAATACGATGTAGCCCAGATGCGGATGGATAAGGTAGACCACGAGGACGAAGAGCGGCGCCATTGGCGAATCGAGGAAGGCCAGCAGGGTGCCCGAGGTGAGGAATGAGCGGATCTGCTGAAGATCGGCCAGGGTCTGATACTCCCGCCCATTGCTGTTGAGCGAAGCCCGTGCCGCGGCGCTGAGGACTGGAGCACCCAACTGCACCTCTGCCTCCACGGCGGTGCGCATGAGGATGTGCCGCCGCGTTGCATCGAGCAGAACCTGGGCCACGATTGCTCCGAATACGAAGACGGTGAGCATAACCAGAGTATCCAGCGAGCGGCTGGTCAGCACACGGTCGGACATCTGGAACAGGTATACCGGGATGGCCAGAACCAGGATGTTCACGAAGACGGTCAGGAACATCACCAAGGCCAGATTGCGGCGTACAGTGCTGAAGGCATTGTGGTAGGCCTCGGCAAAGCTGACCGGCTTTACCCGCCGGTGAAAGTTGGCGCCGTTGTCGTTGCGGGCCTCGGATGTGCCGCGTTCTCGACCCTCGCCCCTGGTGGGTTTGGCCGCAAGCTGCACCCCCCTTTCATCAGTCTCTTCATCATCCTCGTCCTCGGCCAGGATCGGCCCGCGATCGACATCGACTATGGGGGACAATGGCGACGCAGACGCACCGCGCGATGGTGGCTCTGTGTAGGGGCGCGCCGTGGTGACGTCTTCGCTGGGCTGTGGGCCGGCCATCCGTTCGACGCGTGCTGCCGGCTTGTCGGGCTCCTGAATTTCCATTCGGCGGCTACGATCCTCCATTGTCGAAGGCTGCCGTCGGTCGCCGGAAATGGCCACCTCGACCGCCGCGTAAAGTTGAGCCTCGGTCTCTTCCGTATGCAGGTCGGACACCGCACCGTTCCCTGTGCTGCTGCCATCACCGGCCATTTGGGAGAGCTCATCGGCCGCCTTCTCGATCTGGTGGAGATAGCCCTCTGTGTTGTCGTCGCCTTCAGATCCGTCGATGCGATCAACACCGTCCAGGTCCGGTTTGCGCGGCTCGTCGTCTGGATATACGGTCATGGTTTGCCCCTAGGTCAGAACGGAACTCAAGACGTCCACGCTCTGGCTATCGGCGGGAACCAATGTGATCCCGTCATCTGCCTCGAAGACGTTGCCGCAATCGTCGGTGGTCAGGAAGGCGATGGCCTCGTAGACCAAGGCGTCGGGATCATCGTCCGAAGGGCCGGCGAGGATATCCGACTGGATCAGCACGGCATCCGAGTAGAGTTCGCCGCCGACATAGGCGACGTCCCCCAGGCTGTCGGTGTCGAGGATCGATGCGGTGTTGACCAAGGCGTTCTCGCCCGTGGAAATATCCCAATCGCTGCCGCTGTCGACCGCCTCCTGCAAAGCCGCCGCTTCGGCCGAGGCGACCAGGTCGGCGTCGCCGACCACGTTGGTCTGGCCAATATAGTGAAGGTCATAGACATTGCCGGTCACCACCAGCACGGAGATGCCATCAAAGCCGGCAAAGGCGGGGTCATCGGCAAATCCATCCGGAATCTTGGCATTGCCGGAAGAAAGCCGTTCCAGGGCCTCCAGATAGTGCTGGGGCAGGCCCTCAAGCCAGTTCTGCGCCCCCATATTGGTGATGCTGGCACCGTTATAGAGCAGGTTGCCACTGGAATTGGCGGTGCTGCCCGGACCGCCGCCGACGGTGATGCAGTCGTCATCAAGCAGCACATTGACCTGCTTGATGATATTGGCATCGTAGAGATTGCCGCCGATCAGGATCAGGTCATAGACCTTCCCCAGATCGCTGAAGTCGAG
>CBFGPB010000113.1:0-7778 GCA_965650545.1 uncultured Devosia sp.
AACGTCGCCTTCATCTCCGACGTGGCGAGCCTGCCGCGCTTCCTGCGCGTTCGCGAGCTCTTCGCGCTGCTCACCAACATCCATCCCAATTTCAGCCAGGAAAAGGCGCGGCAATTCCTCGAAGGCACCGATATCCGCCCCGAGATGAAGATCCGCACCCTCTCCAAGGGCATGATCGCCCAGTTGCACCTGGCCGTGGTCATGGCCATCGATGCCAAGCTCCTGGTGCTGGACGAACCGACGCTCGGGCTCGACATCACCTATCGCAAGCGCTTCTACCGGCGCCTGCTCGAAGACTACATGACCGAGGAACGCACGCTCATCATCACCACCCACCAGGTGGACGAGATCGAGTTCATGCTCTCCGACATCATGTTCATCCGCGACGGATCGCTGATCCTGCACATGCAGATGGAGACCGTCAGCGAGAAATTCTCCCAGCTGGTCGCCAACGAGCCGGAAACGCAGGCGCAGGCCCGCGCCCTCAACCCGGTCTACGAGGAAACCCGCTTCGGCCAGACCGTCTTCATTTTCGACGGGGTCGCCCGGGAAGCGCTCGAGCCTTTGGGACGTGTGTCCACCCCCACCATTTCCGACCTCTTCGTGGCGCTGATGCAGCGTCCCACCGCCAATCCGGAGACTGCGCGATGAAGGCATTCTTCGCACTCGTCCATCGCGAGTTCATCGAACACCGCGGCGCCTTCCTCATCGCTCCGCTGGTACTTGTGGGGGTGGTCTTCACCCTGACGGTCCTCGCCTTCAGCGTCGACCGGATGGATACGCGCTTCTCCGGCCAGCTCATGTCCGTTGTGCCCACCTGGGTCTTCAGCGCCGGCTTTGCCGGGCTTGCGGGTGCATGGCTGACTTATCTGGGCTTCGTGCTGTTCTTCTATTGCGCCGATGGTTTTGCCGCCGACAAGCGGAACAATGCCATGCTGTTCTGGAAGTCCATGCCCGTCAGCGACTTCAAGATCCTGCTCAGCAAGATCGCGGCGGCGCTCACCATTCTGCCCGGTGCAGTCTTTGCGGTGGCTCTGCTCAGCATCCTTCTGATGTTTGGCGTCGCCTATGTCACCTCGATGCTGGTGGGGCTCGGCAGCCCGACGCTTCTGGGCGCCATTGCCGGCATCTATGGCCAGATGGCCCTGGTCTTCCTCGTCGTCATGGTTTGCGCCCTCTTGTGGTACCTGCCCTATATGGCCCTGGTCGGGGCTATGGGCAGCGCCGTCGGTCGCTGGGCCATTCCCTTGGCGCTCTTGCTGCCAACCGTTGTATCGGCGCTCGAATGGGTGACCCTGGGCGGCCTGCACCCCTTTGCCACCCGCACCTGGGCCTATCTCGACTACCGCTCGCGGCTGCCCATGTCCGAGGCGCATCTGGACCGGGTCTTCGAGGGGCAGGAGCCCTTCAATGCCACGCTCTTCGTGACCGATTTCCTGCAGAAATTCGACTGGCTGCAGGTGGGGATCGGTGCGGTCTTTGCGCTCGTCGTGCTTTACCTTGCCTCCGAATACCGCCGGCGGGCACCGGCCAACTAACAAGACGATCCCATGCAGGACCTGTGCCGCCGCATCCAAACGGGTGCGGCGGTTTTCTCATAGCCGGGGCCATGCTAGAGGCGGCATGATCTGATTGCGCGAGACCTCATGACCCTCCCCACCATCGTCAGTTTCTGGCACGGCAAGCTGAGCTGGCTCGAAGTCTTGTGCATCACCTCCTTTGTCCGGCGGGGGCATCGGCTGGAAGTCTATTCCTATGATCCCATAGAAGGCCTGCCCGAAGGCGCGGTCTGGCGCGACGCCGCTGAAGTGCTGCCCAAGGAAAAGCTGGTCTTCTACAAAGGCAGGGGCACGCCCGGCGTCTTTTCTGACCACTTTCGCTATGCTGTCCTGCGCATGGGTCTAGGCGTTTATGCCGATCTCGACATTTATTGCGTCAGGCCCATCGAGGGGCCGCCGGACTATCTGTTCGCCTGGGAACGACCCGGCTCGGTCAATGGAGCCGTCCTCCACATCCCGGCCCATGCGCCTCTGCTCGACGACCTCATCGCCATCTTCGAAAACACCGAGCGGCCGCTCTTCGAGCCGCACTTGCCCCTTATGCGCCGGATGGAAGTCGCCATCCGCCGCCTCGTCGGTGACCGGGTGACGCCCGAGCATATGCAATATGGCGCCACCGGCCCCATGGCCCTGACCCATTACGTGGCGGCGCATGGATTGACGGATAAGGTGCGCCCCGCAGCTACCTTCTACCCCGTGCCCTATGAGGGCATTCCCGCGCTGATGAAATCGGGCTCGCCGCTGGATGAGGCCATCAAGCCCGAGACCTTGGGCATTCACCTCTGGCGCAGCCAGCTCACCGATCGCGGCCGCGCCGGCCTGCCATTGCCGGAGCCTGGCAGTGCGCTCGCCGCCCTCTGCGCCGCCGAGGCACTCGACCCGGCGTCGATCGGCTAACGCTCAAGCCGGAGCGTCCGTCGCCACCATCGCTTCCAGCGATGCCGCGCAAAGCGGTAGAACAGGTCGTTGGTCATCACATGCCGGTACCAACGCGCATAGGCCGTGCTGCGGAGAATGCCCGCCATGATCCCCCAGGGCTTGGCCTTGAGGGTAAAATGCAGGATCGCCGGGTCCAGCGCTTCATGGGCCGGATGAGCATCGATCGTGTTCCAGCGCCAGGGCAGCTGGAACCAGCGATTGCGGAAGATCAGGTTGAGCAGGTCCTGGTCGAAATAGAGTTTTGAGAGCACGCCGCGCTGCTCAAGAGCGGAAATTTCAGCCGCCAGATCCATTTCACGCCACTGGTTCAGGTCCATCACCAGCATGCCGGAATTGAAATAGGGATCGGCGCCATCGAACAGGCCGGCATTCTGCGTCATGTCGCGCCGCAGCGCGATGAACGGCGCCAGCGCATCGCGTACGGCCCCCAAGGGTTGGCCGCCCAGGTCCATGCCATAAAGCTCTTCGATGGCCGCCCGCACCATCATGTCGCAATCGAGATAGATCACCCGCTCAACCTCTGCGGGCAGCAGTTGCGGCAGCAGCATGCGGGCATAGACAATCTTCGGCCAGCGCCCCCCCTGTGGAAGCCGCGCCACGAAAGCGTCGAACTGGGGCATTTCGGCCATGCTGTAGAAGCGCAGCGTTGCCCCGAACTCGGCCGGTATTTTCTCCAGGTCTGCCCGATGCTCCGCGCTGAGCGGCAGGTGCAACAGGTGGAAGACCAGCTCCTTGCGTCGCTTTGTCGAAATGCAGATCGAGCGCATGAGCGCATAGGCGGGCGCCCAGAAATTGTCATCAAAGGTCAGGGCAATATGCAGCGCCATGGGCCGTCCCGCTTTATCCATGCAGCCCTTGGGCCTCTCGACCGCTTTTCCACGCTGCCCCTCGTCAGGTCAACAGGCTTCGCATCTGACATCCAGCCCGCCAGGCAACCTCCAGCGCGCCAGCTGCATTCTCCTACTTGCGAATGATTTGCAATTGCATTACGTCTCTGCGCATCGAGATCCTGGAGTTGTCCATGCACCGTCGCTTAGCTACCACCCTCATTCTGCTCGCGCCGCTCGCCTTTGCTCTTCCCGTCGTGGCGCAGGAGCGCATCAAGGCCGTCACCAGCTTCACCATCCTGGCCGACATGGCGGCCAATGTGGCGGGGGATGTCGCCGACGTCGTGTCCATCACAAAGCCGGGCGCCGAGATCCACAACTACCAGCCGACGCCGGGCGATCTGGTCGCGGCGCAGGATGCCGACCTGATCCTGTGGAACGGGCTCAACCTCGAGCAATGGTTTGCCCAGTTCCTCGACAACCTTCCCGATGTGCCCAGCGCCGTGCTGACCGCCGGCATCGAGCCGATGGGCATTGGCGAAGGCCCCTATGAGGGCAAGCCGAACCCCCATGCCTGGATGTCGCCCACCGACGCCCTCGTCTATGTCGAAAATATCCGCGCCGCCTTCGTCAAGGCCGATCCGGCCAACGAGGCCGTCTACAACGCCAATGCGGCGGCCTATTCGGCCGAGATTACCGCCACGGTCGAGCCGATCCGCGAGGCCTTGGCCGCCATTCCCGAGGAGAAGCGCTGGCTCGTGACCTCGGAGGGCGCCTTCTCCTACCTGGCGCGCGATTTCGGCCTCAAGGAGCTCTATCTCTGGCCGATCAATGCCGACCAGCAGGGCACGCCCAAGCAGGTCCGCGACGTCATCGATGCGGTCCGCGAGCATGACATTGGGGTGGTCTTTTCAGAGTCGACCATCTCCTCCAAACCCGCCGAGCAGGTGGCGCGTGAGACTGGTGCCCGCTATGGCGGCGTGCTCTATGTTGACTCGCTCTCCGAAGCCGACGGCCCGGTTCCGACCTATCTCGATCTGCTCCGGGTGACGACGCAGACCATTGCTGCAGGATTGACCCAGTGAAAGACAATACCGGCCCGGGCATTGCCATCAACGATATCACCGTTGCCTACCGCAATGGCACGACGGCCCTCAAGCATGCCAGTTTCACCAGCCCGCGCGGTTCGATAACCGCGCTGGTTGGAGTCAATGGGGCCGGCAAGTCCACCATCTTCAAGGCGATCATGGGCTTCGTGCCGCTGGCGGGCGGCTCGATCTCCATCCTCGGAGAGACGGGACGACAGGCCCAGCGACAGAACCGGATTGCCTATGTGCCGCAAGCGGAGGAAGTGGACTGGAACTTCCCGGTCCTGGTCGAGGATGTCGTCATGATGGGCCGGTTCGGGCACATGAACCTGCTGCGCATTCCGCGCCCCGTCGACCACCTCAAGGTCGCGGCGGCGCTGGCCCGCGTCGACATGACCGGCTTTGCCAAGCGCCAGATCGGTGAACTCTCGGGCGGGCAGAAGAAGCGCGTCTTCCTCGCCCGCGCTTTGGCGCAGGAAGGCGAGGTCATCCTCCTCGACGAGCCCTTCACCGGCGTCGACGTCAAGACCGAGGATGCCATCATCGCCCTGCTGCGCGCCCTGCGCGACGAGGGCAAGGTGATCCTGGTATCCACCCACAATCTGGGCTCAGTGCCCGAGTTCTGTGATCGCACGGTGCTGGTCAAGGGTACGGTCCTGGCTTCTGGCCCGACCGAGGAAGTCTTCACCCGCGAAAAGCTCGAAGAGGCCTTTGGCGGTGTGCTGCGCCACTTCGTCCTGTCGGGCCCTGGCCTGCACGACGACGACGATCCGCGCCACCTGTCGGTCCTCACCGATGATGAGCGGCCGCTCGTCTTCTACGGCGAAAAGGGCCGTGAGACGCAGCAGAAATCGGGGCCGGCCGATGATTGATCTCCTGCTCGAGCCCTTTTCCTACAACTACATGGTCAATGCCATGTGGGTCTCGGCCCTGGTCGGGGGCGTCTGCGCCTTTCTTTCGGCCTATCTCATGCTCAAGGGGTGGTCGCTCATCGGCGATGCGCTGAGCCATTCCATCGTTCCGGGCGTTGCTGGAGCCTATATGCTGGGCCTGCCGTTTTCGCTCGGCGCCTTCATTTCCGGCGGTCTGGCCGCAGTCGCCATGCTCTTTCTCAGCCAGCGCACCAAGCTCAGGGAGGATGCGGTCATCGGCCTCATCTTCACCGGCTTCTTTGGCCTGGGCCTGTTCATGGTATCGCTCTCGCCCACCTCGGTTGACGTGCAGTCCATTGTCCTGGGCAATATCCTGGCCATCACCCCCGAGGACACGCTGCAACTGGTACTCATCTCTGTGGTGACGCTGGGTGTCATGCTGGTGATCTGGAAGGACCTCATGGTCACCTTTTTCGACGAGAGCCACGCCCGCTCGATCGGGTTGAGGACCACCTGGCTCAAGGCCATCTTCTTCACCCTCCTCAGCGCCGCCACCGTGGCAGCCATGCAGACCGTGGGGGCCTTCCTCGTCATCGCCATGGTCGTCACGCCCGGTGCCACGGCCTATCTCCTCACCGACCGCTTTCCGCGCCTGATCATCATCGCCATTGCCGTCGGAGTGCTCTCCTCGCTGGTCGGGGCCTATCTCAGCTACTTCCTTGATGGGGCGACCGGCGGCATCATCGTGGTCCTGCAGACCCTGGTCTTCCTCCTGGCCTTCGTCTTTGCCCCCAAGCATGGCTGGCTGGCGGCGCGCCGTCGCGTTGCCCGGGAGAGTGCACTATGACCACGATCCTCGATTGGCTCGCCTGGCCCTTCCAGTTCCCCTTCATGGTTCAGGCCATGGTCATTTCCGTGCTGGTCGCGATCCCGACCGCGCTGCTCTCGTGCTTCCTCGTCCTCAAGGGCTGGTCGCTGATGGGCGATGCCATTTCCCATGCCGTGCTGCCAGGGGTGGTCCTGGCCTATATGGTCGGCCTGCCGCTGGGGGTAGGGGCCTTCATCGCCGGCATGGTCTGCGCCCTCTCGGTGGGCTTCCTCAAGGAGAATTCCCGCATCAAGGAAGATACGGTCATGGGCGTGGTCTTTGCCGGTCTCTTCGGGCTCGGCATCGTGCTCTACACCGCCATCACCACCGATGTGCACCTGGACCATATCCTTTTCGGCAATATGCTCGGCGTCGATCGCGGCGACGTCACGCTGGCTTTGGTCATAGCCCTTGTGGTCGTGGCAGCCGTCGCCGCCAAGTGGCGCGATCTCATGCTCTTCATCTTCGATCCGCAGCAGGCGGGGGCCATCGGGCTCAACACCCGCGCGCTCCACTATGGCCTTCTCGTCATGATCTCGCTGACCATCGTCAGTGCCTTGCAGGCGGTCGGCATCGTGCTGGTCATTGCCCTCCTGATCGCCCCGGGTGCCATCGCCTTCCTCATCACAAGACGCTTTGGCGTGATGCTGCTGGTGGCGGTGGGCGTATCGGTGACCTGCAGCCTCCTGGGCGTCTATCTCAGCTTCTTCATCGACAGCGCCCCGGCGCCGACCATCGTGCTGCTGATGAGCGCCTGCTTCGTGGTGGCCTTCCTCGTGACGCAACGGCGGAGCGTGGCCGCGGTCTGAGATTTATCCCCGACCCGGCCATCGCCCGCCAAACTGGGCTCCAGTTCACTCCTGGAGCCCCTTCATGAACGACACAGCCCGCCTTTCCCTGCCCTTCATCATGGCCGGACAGGCCCTCAAGCACATCACCCACAATGATGCCCTCAACCGGCTCGATGCGCTGGTGCAGCCGGTGGTGGAATCCACGGCGCTGGCCACGCCACCGGTTTCTCCGCTGCCCGGCGAGGCCTGGGTCGTCCCCGGCGGCGCAACCGGTGCCTGGGCCGGCCACAGTGGCGAGATCGCCGCCTGGCAGGATGGCGCCTGGAGCTTTTTCGACCCGGCCGAAGGCTGGCAGGTCTTCGACCGCGCCAGCGACGCGCTGCTGATCTTTTCCGGCAGCGCCTGGATCGCGGTGGCCGCCACCGGCGCGGGCCTGCCTCGCCTGGGCGTCAATGCCAGCGCGGATGCGACCAACCGTCTGGCGGTCGCCTCGGCTGCGACGCTCCTCACCCATGACGGCGCCGGACACCAGCTCAAGCTCAACAAGGCCTCGGGCGGCGATACGGCCAGCCTGCTGTTCCAGTCCAACTGGTCGGGGCGGGCGGAAATGGGCCTGATGGGCGACAATCATTGGCGCATCAAGGTGAGCCCCGACGGCTCTGCCTGGAGCGATGCTCTTGCGGTGGATGCCAGCACGAACGCCGTGAGCGTGACGGGCGTGCTGCGCCCTGTTGCCGACAATGCCGTCACGCTCGGTGCCAGCGGCGCGCGCTGGTCCGCCGTCTGGTCGGCCACCGGCACGATCCAGACCTCGGATGCGCGAGACAAGACGTC
>CBFGPB010000114.1:0-7708 GCA_965650545.1 uncultured Devosia sp.
TAGAGCTTGCCGATGTTGCGGAACGCAACCGGGTCGATGCCCAGGTTGTCGAGGTGCTTGGCCTTGGGCGCCCGTCCCGCTTCAACCGCCGCCGACACAGCAGCAGCGCTGCCGAAGACGGTGGCAAAAGTGTCGAGGGTCGCAAAGAACTTGTTCTTGCGCGGGGTGCTCATTTTCCAATCCTTCCTGTCGAACCCGGATCATCCGGTTCGTTTGCATGACCGTAAGATGGGCCTGACCCGACCAATCCGGTAGGGGTTGATTGGTCACTCCAGCCATGCATTGGGGGAAGACCTTCTCCTGGGCTGATTGGGCCATGCCGAATGGTCATGGCTGGCGCCCCGTTTCATGGTTTTGGCGAGACGATTTCCTGCCAGGTCTCGAGGAAGCGCTGGCGCCGCAGCGTATCGAGGGCCACCAGAAGGCCAGGTCCCAGTGGGATCGGCTGGATCACGCCCCGTCCGCGGGCCGCAATGGCCTCGCTGGTCCACGCGCCCGAACCCTGGGGAACCACCGATCCCAGAGCGGTCGGGCCCGAGGCCACTGCCTGCCCCGTGGGAGACAGCGCAAAGTCCACAAAAGCCTTGGCGAGCTCTGCATTGGGCGCATCCCTCGGGATCAGCATGGACCGCGTCAGCACCAGCACATAGTCGTCGGGCACCACGATTTCGATCGGCGCGCCTTCCGCTTGCCGGGCAAAGGCATAGGAGCCCAGCACATTGTAACCCAGCGCCAGGCTGCCCTCGGCGACGCCATTGAGAATGGCCGGGCTCGACCCCGAGAACCGCGCATTGACCCGTCCGAAGGCATTGGCAAGCCGCCAGAAGGTCGAGGAAATTGTCTGGTCCTGCGCTGCAAGCAGATACCCCACGCCCGAAAGGCTGATGTCATAGGTCGCGATCTTGCCGCGGAATCGCTCGGTCTGGGTCTCGAGCAGTTCGGCCAGAGTCAGGTGCGTGCGCGGCACCTCTTCGTCGCTGATGAGGTCGCGATTGTAGATGATGACGGCCGGCTCGAAGGTGAAGCCGAAGACCTCGCTGCGCCAGTGCGCCCAGTCGGGCAGGGCGGAGAGATAGGGGCTGTCATAGGCCAGCGCATATCCGTCATTGGCGAGCTTCAATTGCAGGTCCGACGCCGAACTGATCAGCAGGTCCGGTTGCGTCTGCAGGGTTCCGGCGAGGAAGTTCTCGAACAGGGGCAGGGAGTCGGTCTCTTCATAGACCACCGTGACATCGCCGCGCTGGGCCTGGAAGGCCTCGATGAAATGGGCAAAGAGCGGCGTGTCGGTCACGCCAAGGATATTGAGCACGGTCTCTGATGTGCCATTGCGCGCCGGATAAACCGTCGTCGCTGCCTCGGCCGGCGTCGGGGGCAAAGCCAGCAGCGCCACCGATGCCAGCCCCGCCACCATGGCGATCGCGGCGCCGTGCCTGGTGCCTGACAGGCGGCGGTGCAGGGGGAGCCGGATCGAGACGGTGAGGCCGCCACCGGGCCGGTCGAGCAGGGCGAGGTCGCCCCCATGCGTCTTTGTCACGCGCGCGACGATGGACAGGCCAAGACCCGACCCGACCTTGCCGCTGCTGGCTTTGCCGCGCTTGAACCGCTCCAGCACATTGGGCTTTTCCGCCGCCTCGATACCCGGTCCCCGGTCGCTGACCTCCACCACGAGGCTCCCATTGTCGATGCGACCGGCGATATCCACCGGACCGTCCGAATAGACCAGGGCATTGTCCACCACATTGCGCATCATCTCGCGCAGGGCCACGCGGTCGCCGCGCAGCGGCGCATCTGCTGCTCCCGCTTCGATCGCAATGTCCAATCGCCGCGCCTGGTCCGGGTCCAGGCGCTGACGCACGTCCTCGACCACCGCCGCCAGCGTCGTCGTCTCGATTTCGGCATTCTCCATGCGGTGCGAAATCGTGGCTTCCATCAGCAACTGGCTGACCAACTGGCTGGCCTGCACGGCGCCGGTGTGGATGCGCCCCACGCGCTTGCGCAGAGCCTCGGGGTCCTGCTCGTCCATCGCCACTTCCGCCTGTGCCCGGAGCGAAGCCAGCGGCGTGCGCACCTCATGGGCTGCCTCCGCCACCAGCCCGCTCACCCGCTCCATGGCATTGCGCAGCCGCGCCATGAACCCGTTGAGCGCCGAGACCAGGTGGTCCACTTCCTCGGGCACCGGCACGGTGATTGGGGATAAGTCATCCGGCGCGCGCGCCCGCAATTCCTGTTCCAGCTGGGTGAGCGGCGCAAACATGCGCGAAATGCCGAACCAGACCAGCCCCACCGCCAGCAGTGTCAGTGCCAGCACCGGGAGAACCGCGTTGGAGAGGATTTCCGTGGAAAGTGCCTCGCGTTGGTTCTGCGTCTCGGCCACATGGATCGTCACCCAGCCCGTGTCGCTGGCCGTCGAAATTAGCCGCCCGACGCTGGCGACGCGCACGCGTTCGCCGCGATAGGTGATATCGGCAAAATGCGGCTCGGCCGATTCTGTCTCGCCCACCTGTGCAGCCAGGTCCTCATAGCCTGTCACCGTGCGCGCATCGGGATCTTCTACCGCATAGAACACCCGATCCTGGCCGGAGAACATGGCAAAGGCCGCGAAGGGGATTTCCACCACAACGGCCTCGTCCTCCACCTGCACGGCCCCGGCAATGGTCAGCGCCGAGGCCGCCAGCAGTCGGTCGAAGGCCCGGTCGGAGGACCGTTCGGCATAGTCGCGGATAAAGACGATGAGGATCACGGCCGCCGCCAACAGCAGCGCCACGGCCAGCGCGAAGATGCGCCGCCGGATGGAAAAGGGTTTTGCCCGTGCCTCGGTCACCGAAGCCTACTCACTGACCCGCACCACATAGCCGACGCCGCGCACCGTTCCGATCTCGACATTGGCATGTTCGAGTTTCTTCCTCAGGCGCGAAATGTGCAGCTCGAGGGCGTTGATCGAGACGCTTTCGTCGAAATTGAACAGCTGGTTCATCAGCCTTTCCTTGGCCACGACCTTGCCGGCATGGGCGACGAGGATTTCGAGAAGCCGGAACTCGCGCCGCCCCAGTTCCAGCGTCTTGCCATCGACAGAGGCATTGAGACCTGCCAGGTCGAGCTCCAGATTGCCCACGCCCACCGTGCTCGATGCCTGTCCGCCTGTGCGTCGCAACAGCGCCCGCAACCGCGCTTCAAGTTCCCTCAGATCAAACGGCTTGACCAGGTAATCGTCCGCGCCCAGATCCAGCAGGCTCACCTTGTCGTCGATTTCCGAGCGCGCGGTAATGACCAGGATCGGCGCATTGAACTTGCGCTTGCGCAATTCGGCGATCAGGCTGATGCCGTCGCGATGCGGCAGCATCAGGTCGAGCGCCACGGCGTCGAACTGGTCCCCCTCGGCTGTCGGCACCACGTCGTCGCCATCCTTGACCCATTCGACCGAATGCCCGGCCGAGCGCAGGCGTTTCTCGATCGCCTCGCCCAGGTCTTCATTGTCCTCCACCAGCAAGATGCGCATGCGTCCTCCTCGGGGCGAACACTAGTCCATTGCGGGCAAAAGGGGGACCGGCAAAAGCGGCTCTTGCATAGGCTATTCGATGGAGGGGATCGACTGCCCTAAAGCCGCTGCGTGGCCGCCCGCAGCGCCACGGTCAGGGTCTGGGCCGCGCCCGCGATCATCCGATAAAGCCCGAGGACTGAATAGTCCGGTGGATCGCGATAGTCCGCCAGCATGGCTGCGGCGATGCTCTTGCCCTCGCGCACGATCCGGCGCTCGACGAGGTCCTGTCCGGCATTGGGTACACGCATGGCCGCCTCCTCATGGTTGACGAAACCTTAACGGAGGCGCCTCGGTCTGTCTTTCAGATGGTGAAGAAATGGTTACCATCCACAGCCCGAAGCGATGCTTTGATTTGCGCGTTTCCCCTTAACACAGCGGCAATCGTGCGATGGCTAGGCTTTTCGCACCTGCCACGAAAGCCCGTCCATGCCCTTCGGTACTTCCCCTGATAATGCCAAGTCGCCGCTGCTGCTCGAACGTCGCATCGCACCCCGGCGGAACACCTTCATCCAGGCCACCATCACCATGGGCTTCAGCACAGTGCCCTGTGTCGTGCGCAACGTCTCCGACAGCGGCGCCAAGCTTGAAGTGGGCCGCGTCAACACCATTCCAGACCGCTTCGACCTGGTCGTGCCCGGTCACAGGCCGCAACCTTGCCGCGTGGTCTGGCGTGCCCTGAAAGAAATCGGCGTGCAGTATCAGGGCGTGGCCGATGGTGCGGCCGCATTTGTCAACGGGCGCTGAGCCAGTTCATTTCGGCACCACCTGAAATTCACCCGGAGCGGAACCGTGCCCGGTTGTTGCGCGCTCCATGTTCAAGCTCCGCCATACCGAGCAGTTCGAGCACCGGGGTGACATAATTCGCAAACCGGCCACGGTATCCCTTTCGGAGCCCGTAGTAGCCGCCCACCGGATTGGTGTCCGACCGGGCCCAGGCCTCGACGGTTCCGTCTGTCACAGGCTTGCCTTCGTCGGCATTGCCAAGGGGAACCCAGTCGCCCCGCTCCTTGAGCATTCGAGCCAGGTCGTCGATTGCCTGCAGACGGTACGAGAGGCGCGTCGTGCCGACCTCGACGACGAGCGCGGGGGGATCGGCCTCCGGTTCCCGCCAGGCGCGGTATTCAGATGACAGGGACGGCGTCTTGAGCAACCAGGGGTCGTCCTTGGTGCCGCTGCCATAGGTGACGATATGGGTCATTCCGCCTCTCCTTGTGTGAGATTGCCTTTCGATCACACCTAAGCAATAAGCACCCTAATGCGACATCTACTGTCATAGATGAAATGCGCGCCTCCCGACTGCTTCACATTCTGCTGCTGCTCCAGAACCGTGGTCGCATGACCGCAGGCGCCCTGGCCCGGGAGCTCGAGGTCGCGCATCGCACTGTCTTGCGCGACATGGACGCGCTGACCGAGGCAGGATTGCCCATCATCACCTATCAGGGCAATCAGGGCGGCTTCGAGCTCGGCTTCAGCTATCGTACCCGGCTGACCGGCCTTGCCGCCGATGAAGCCGAAGCCCTGGCTGTGCTGCTGGACGACCCGTCGCCGCGCCTGGCCGAGCTGGGCATGGGGGACGCGGCGAGGCGTGCGGTGAGCAAGCTGCGCGAGTCGCTGCCCGACCAGGTGCGCGAGCGGGTGCGGCTGGCGAGCGAAAGGTTTCGTTTTGGGCAGGCCATGACCGGAAAGATGGACGCGCGTGTCAGCGCCATGGCAGAGGCCGTCCGGCGGCGTCTTCGGGTCCGGCTGGACGCCCGCTCGACAAAGCCGATCGAGATCCATCCTGTCGCCCTCGAATACGACGGCGCTGGTTGGGCTGTGGTCGATGGGAGGAGTGGCACCAGCCTCCCCATCGATACATGGAAGGACATAAACGTCTCAGGCCTGCCGTTCTAGGGCTCTGCGAGCGGAGTCATGCCCGAGAAGTCGTCAACCGCCGCGATCAAGCGTGCGCTGTCGCTGCTCGACGCCCATGGCCGCGGAAATCCCCCAGATCAGGCCGGCCAGCAAGAACCAGTGACGCCAATGGTCGGTGTCGATAATGGCGGACTCCAGAACCAGCATCGAGAAGGTGGCAATCACCGGGATCATCAAACGGCGATAGGGGGAGGGTCGCAACAGTCCCCGGCAGCCAAGGTACAGGGTGGCGCCAACCAGCACATAGTACAGGAGTCCGCCCCCCCAGCCATAGCCGAGCAGCACGTTGACGTAGACGTTGTGCGGCTCCTCGATGATCCGCAGGTTCCGGAACTCCAGGGGCCCTATGCCCAGTGGATTCTGCAGTGCCAGGTCGAACGCGTAGAATTGACGCCCGAAGCGGCCCGTTTCCCCCGTGTCATAGTTCTGGACCTGCAGCCGAACCTCAAGCAGTTCCGACACGGCCGGAATACTCAGGAGGCCCGCCAGGGCAACAATGAGCAGAAGCGCTCCCACGAGCATGGTGCCAAGGATCCGAAGCCTGATGCGGGTCTTGGCTTCCAGGAAGAAGCACAAGGCAACGACGATGAGCGAAGAGGCCGCAAGATGGCCCCAGGCGCCGCGCGAGAAACTGAGAAAGACACCGATGAACAGGATGACATAGACCAGGCTGCCGATGATCTGCTCTCGTCGGTCGCCCATCAGCACTTTCTGCAGGGCGAACATGGCCGGCAGGACCAGGAAAGGGCCGAAGACGTTTGGATCCTGAAATGTGCCCTTCGCCCGTCCATAGAGAGTCAGAATGTCGGAGCCTGGGATCAGTCGAAGATAACCCAGTGTCCCGGCAATGGCACACAGGACGGCACTGATGGTGTAGGCTTTCATCACCAGCCGCATCCGCTCTTCCGTCGCTTCCGCAACGAAGTTGGCGATGACGAAACTGGTGAGCAGCAGGAAGACCGTGACGATGGAGTATATCATGGCGTCCGCAATCGACGTGTAGCGGACCTGGAACACAGCAATCAGTGCGAATGGCAGAAAGCCCAGGGCAATCGCCAACAGGCCAGCGGTAGAGCGATAGATGTGCATGTTCGCTGCCAACGCCAGCGCAATCACACCAAGGAAGATGACTTCGTAGGGCGACGGCTCGATGAGAACCAGGCCCCCGGAGAATACCCAGAGAGCGACTGCAGAATTCAGCCACTTGGCCGCGCGGGAGCGCAATACGGCCAGCCCGTCAGGGACAGAACTTGAACTGAGCTGGTAGCTCACCACCGGAACCCGCACTGACCGGCGTGGCCACGCCCGCACGCAACAGAGCCGGGTCGCTCCATTCGCGCCCGGCCGTCCATCTTGCCCGCGCTCTCACGCCGATGCGCACCTTTTGTCATCAGTCGTTCGGTTCTGGAAATCTTGCAAAAACAATAGTGAGCAGAGGGTAAGCGCCCGGCGTGAACATTGCCTTAACCATGCTGCCGCCGAGGCCAGTCCTTGCTCCCTATCGCAGGCCGAGCTTGCTCAGCCGGTAGTCGAGGCTGGCCCGTGTGAGCTTGAGGTCGCGGGCGGCGCGAGACACGTTGCCGCCGTGACGGGCCAGCGCCTCACGATAGATCTTGCGTTCCATATCCTCGAAGGACTGTGGTGCGGTCTGCGTTGCGGCCTCCCCGCCATCGGCAAAGGGGCGTTGGTCCAGCTTGCCGTCCCCGGAGAGCCGCACCGAAAAGGGCGGCAGCAGTTCCGAACCGCTGAACAGGTGCACCACGTCGATATGCCCGTCATTGTCGGCATAGACGGTGCCGCGCTCGATGAGGTTCTGCAATTCACGGATATTGCCGGGATAATCGTATTTGAGCAGCGCCTCGGTGGCCCTTCGCGTGAAGCCGAGGATCTTGCGCCCATGCCGTGCTGAATAGAGGCGCAGGAAATGCGCCATGAGGAGAGGTATGTCGTCGCGCCGCTCGCGCAGCGGCGGGATCAGGATGGGAAAGACGCAGAGGCGGAAATAGAGATCCTGCCGGAAACGGCCGGCGGCCACTTCCTGCGCCAGGTCGACATTGGAGGCGGCGACCACGCGGACATTGACGGCTATGGTGCGGCTGCCGCCCACCCGCTCGATCTCCCGCTCCTGCAGGGCGCGCAAGAGCTTGCCCTGGGCCGAATAGGCAAGCGAGGCGATCTCGTCGAGAAACAGCGTGCCGCCTGAAGCGCGCTCGAAATAGCCGGCGCGTGAACTGGTGGCGCCGGTATAGGCGCCCT
>CBFGPB010000115.1:0-7629 GCA_965650545.1 uncultured Devosia sp.
AGCGCCTGGTCGACATCAAGCAGACGTTGCGGGAAATGGACGTTCCCTCGACGCGTGATGCCGACATTCTGGGGATTTCGGGGCCCGACTTCTCGAAGATGACGCGGTCGCTGTTCGACCGCTGACCAAATCCACCCCTGCCCGATACTGCGTGGCCGCCGAGATGCCCTCCGGCGGCCACAATGCCGTCCCGGATATGAATGATGAATGAATGAGCACTGCCCAAGCCTTGCACAGAACGCATGGCAAGTTTGACCATTCTCTATCTGCTCGGTGGGGTTAGATCGGACTATATCTAGCCTCGCAAACGAAAGGAGACTTCCAAATGGACATCCGCAAGACTTTCAAGAAGTGGGCCGCCTACCAGCAGACCGTCCGTGAGCTTGCCGCTCTCGACAACCGTCAGCTCAACGATCTGGGCATTTCGCGCACCGACATCAGCCGCGTAGCTCGTGATCATGCCAACTCGCTCTAAGATCGACGGCGACACCACGACCAACCGAACGCCCGCCTCTCTCTGAGACGCGGGCGTTTTGATTCCAGGGGCTGGCGCGACGCAAACGCCGATTGCTCCGGACAAGCGGGCTTGGTATCTGCCTGCCCATGTCAAACGAACCCATTCACATCATCGGCGGGGGCCTGGCCGGCTCGGAAGCCGCCTGGCAGGCCGCCGAAGCCGGCGCCAAAGTCATCCTGCATGAAATGCGCGGCATCAAGCGCACCGATGCACATGAGACCGACGCCTTCGCGGAACTCGTCTGCTCCAATTCATTCCGGTCTGACGACCACGAACAGAATGCCGTCGGGCTGCTGCACGAGGAAATGCGGCGCTGCAACTCGCTGATCATGCGCGCCGCCGACCAGCACAAACTGCCTGCGGGTGGCGCCCTGGCAGTGGACCGGCACGGCTTCTCCGCCGCCGTGACCGAAGCCATCAGCAATCATCCCAATATCACGGTCATCCGCGAAGAAATCGCTGGCTGGCCGCCGGGTGACTGGAAGCATGTCATCATCGCGACGGGTCCACTCACCTCCCCGGCGCTGGCCGAGGCCGTGCTCGAAAAAACCGGCGAGGATTCCCTGGCCTTCTTCGACGCCATCGCGCCGATCGTCCACTATGACAGCATCAACCACGACATCGCCTGGAAGCAGTCGCGCTATGACAAGGCCGGCCCCGGCGGCACGGGCGCTGACTACCTCAACCTGCCGATGGACAAGGACCAGTACTTCGCCTTCGTCGAGGCCCTGAAAGCCGCGCCATTGCACGAATTCAAGGACTGGGAAAAGGTCCCCTATTTCGACGGCTGCCTGCCCATCGAGGTGATGGCCGAGCGCGGCGTCGAGACGCTGCGACACGGGCCGATGAAACCGGTGGGGCTGACCAATCCACGCAATCCGACCGTGAAGCCCTATGCCATCGTGCAATTGCGCCAGGACAATGCGCTGGGCACGCTGTGGAACATGGTCGGCTTCCAGACAAAGATGCGCTACGGCGTCCAGACCGAAATCTTCCGCATGATTCCGGGGCTCGAGAATGCGCAATTCGCGCGATTGGGCGGCCTGCATCGCAATACCTTCATCAATTCGCCCAAGGTCCTCGCGCCTGACCTCAAGCTCAAGGTTGATCCGCGTATCCGTTTCGCCGGCCAGGTGACGGGCGTCGAGGGGTATGTGGAAAGCGCCGCAGTCGGGCTCGTCACGGGGCGCATGACGGCAGCCGAGGTACTGGGGGGATCGCTTGCCACTCCTCCGGTCACAACGGCATTGGGCGCGCTGATCGGGCACATTACTGGCGGGCATATCGAAGCCGAGAGCTATAGCGGGGCGCGCAGTTTCCAGCCGATGAACGTCAATTTCGGCCTCTTCCCCGAAGTGACCATAACCAAGCCGGAAGGCGTCAAGCGCTGGCGCGGCCCAGAAAAGACCATCGCCAAGCGCCGGGCGATCACCAGCCGGGCGCTCGAAGACCTCAAGGCCTGGGCATGACTCCGGACGCATTGGCCGATTATCTCCACGAGCATATCCCGCTCTCGCGGGCCATGGAGGTGTCGGTGATCGGAGCCAGTGCGGACGAAGTGGTGATCGATGCACCGCTCGAACCGAACATCAATGTCCATGGGACGATGTTCGGCGGCAGCGCCTCAGTGCTGGGTCTACTGGCGGCCTGGTCGGTGCTGCATCTGCGGCTGGAAGCCGAAGGCATTGCCAACCAGCTGGTCATCCACCGCACCGAGATGGAATATCTCAAGCCCATTTCCGGGACGACGCGGGCGGTTGCGCGGCTCGATGGCGCCGACTGGGCCGGCTTTCTCCATACGCTGGAGCGGCGCGGCAAAGCGCGGCTCAAGGTGGCGGCGGAGTTGTGGTTCGGGGGCGCGATCGCTGCGCGGCTGATCGGAGAATTCGTCGCAATCGCGGAGCGTTAGCGGTTTCGCCAGGTCCACCAGGCAAGACGGGCAATCTTGCGCCAGTCGGCATCATCCGGCGGGGCGGCGAAGGGGCTGGTGTGGCGGCGATGCCAGGCCACAAGCTGCGCCTCCAGCACGGCAATGGCCCCGAAGGCGGGCCGGAGCGACAGCGGCAGGGTCGCAATGGCCGACCGGGCCTTTTCCAGGTGATCCTGCGCCAATTCAGCGACCTGGCTGAGGGCGGCGTGGAGGCCTTCACTCTCTTGACCGGCAAAGATCTCGCTTTCGCGCACGCCGTTGGCTTCAAGAATCGACCAGGGCAGCATGATGCGGCCCTGTGCGGAAACGTGGCCGAACGCACGCAAATGGCCGATCATGGCCTGGGCGACGCCAAGATGACCGGCTGCATCCCCCTGCTCTACCGGTTGGCCGCCATTGAGCACCATGGCCGAAAGCTGGAACAGGGTGGAGGCGGTCTCGCCCGCATAGCCCTCGAAGGATTCGAGATCGGGCATGGGATCGTCATAGAGATCGAAACGTCGGGCGCCGATCAGGCGCTGGAATGTGCCGACCGGCAGGTCGTAGCGCTCGATTGTGTCGAGCAAGGCATCGGCCAGCGGGTTCTGGCGGACGGCGCCGTGCCCCTGGCCGGTCAGGGCATCATTCCACCATTGCAGGCGGATTTCGCCGGGCTGGGGGCCAGAGACGCGCTCGCGGATGGCTGCGACGTCAGCATTGAAGGCGTAGAGCGCCGTGATGGCGGGGCGCTGTTCGGCCGGAAGAACCAGCGTTGCGATGTAACGGTCGCGGTCCGAGGTGCGCAGGGCCTCCGACGCGAAGTCAAAGCTCTCCGCAGCCATCAGCGGGCGTTCTCAACGGCGATGAGGGCGGCGCCAACGGCGCGTTCCTCGGCCAGGAGAACATTATAGGTGCGCACGGCTCCGCCAGTCTGCGTGGCCTCGACGATAACCTTGCGATCGCGAAAGGCCTGGCGGATGGCCGGATCGATGGCTGTGATGTCAGAGCCGAGGCCGATCAGCAGCACGTCGAGCCTGTCGGCCTGTTCGAAGACAGGCTGCAGGCTTTCCAGCGTAAGCTCGGCCGGTGCGTTGACGTTCCAACTGATCATGCCGGACGGCAGGCAGAGAAGCGATCCCTTGTGCGACATCTCGGCAAAACGGAAGCCACCATTGCCGTAGGCGTCGATTCCGACCTGCTGGGGGAAGTGGCCCCCAGCGGCTGGGCTATCAGAGTCAGACGGCAGCGCCATCGGCAGCCTTGTCCTTTGCCTCGACGTCGGTCTCGGGGCGCTCCTTGAGGCCGAGATTGACCAGGATCGGGGCGGCAATGAAGATCGAGGAATAGGTACCGACCAGAACGCCGAAGATCATGGAAAGCACGAAGCTCTGGATGACTTCGCCGCCGAATATGGCCAGGGCCAATAGCGCGAAGAGCGTCGTGGGACCGGTAAGCACCGTGCGCGACAAGGTCGAATTGATGGCCTTGTCGAGCAGATCCACGAGCGGCAGCTTGCGGAACTTGCGCTGGAACTCGCGGACGCGGTCATAAACGACGACCGTATCGTTGAGCGAATAGCCCACGATGGTGAGGATGGCCGCGATACTAGACTGGTTGAACTCAATACCGGTGAGCGAGAAGAAGCCGAGGGTCAGGATGACGTCATGCAGCGTCGAGACGACGGCACCGACGGCGAACTGCCATTCGAAACGGAACCAGAGATAGATGAGGATACCCAGAACCGCGATGGAAAGACCAATCGTGCTGGACAGCGCGAGCTCGCTCGACACCGTGCCGCTGACGGCCTCGGTGCGGCGGAGTTCGTAGTTTTCAGCGGCGAGGGTGGTGACCACCTGGTCCACCGCAGCCTGCTGGGCCTCGGCGCCGCCTTCCTGCAGTTCGATGCGGATCAGGACGTCCTCGGGCGTGCCGAAGCCCTGGACCTGCACGTCACCCAGGCCGAGCGGCCCCAGGAGGTCGCGGATGTGGCCGACATCGGCAGGGCCGCCCTGGTGCTGGACCTCAATGGACGTGCCGCCCTTGAAGTCGATGCCCAGGTTCATGCCGTGGACAAAGAACAGGCCGACGGAGCCGACACTGAGCACCACGGAAGCGATGATCGCCATACGCCGCCAGCTCATGAACGGCACGGTGGTATCATCAGGCACGATGCGCAGAAGCTGGATCTTGAGCTTCTTGGGGCGGCGCCAGCGATACCAGCCAAAGACGATCATCATGGTGATGAAATAGGCGGTGAACAGCGTGGTGATAATGCCGATGGCGAGCGTCACCGCGAAACCCTGCACCGGACCCGAGCCGAGGAAGAAGAGGACGACGGCAGCGATGAAGGTGGTGACATTGGAGTCCAGGATCGCGCTCATGGCGTTCTGGAAGCCCGCCTGGATAGATTGCACAGCTCCCCGGCCCGCAGCCTGTTCCTCGCGTATACGCTCGAAGATCAGCACGTTGGCGTCGACGGCCATGCCCATGGTGAGCACAATGCCGGCAATGCCGGGCAAAGTAAGGGTCGCGCCCAGAGCCGATAGTGCACCGATGACCAGGCCGATATTAAGCAAGAGCGCGATATTGGCGAAGGCGCCGAAGGTGCCATAGGCGATGAGCATGAAGAGCACGGTGGAAATGCCGCCGATGATGCCGGCAATGATACCGCCGCGCACCGAGTCAGCGCCAAGGCTGGGACCGACCGAGCGTTCTTCCACCACATCGAGGCTTGCCGGCAGCGCGCCGGCTCGGAGCAGCACGGCGAGGTCGTTGGCCGAAGCGGTGGTGAAACTGCCGCTGATCTGGCCCGAGCCACCGGTGATCGGCTGCTGGATGACCGGTGCCGTGATGACGGTGTTGTCGAGGACGATGGCAAAACGCTGACCGACATTGGCGGAGGTGATTTCGCCAAAGGTGATGGCGCCACGCGTGTCGAAGCGGAACGTCACGACAGGAATGCCGCGCTGCTGGTCGAAGCTGGGCTGGGCGTCGCTCAGCGACTCGCCGCCGAGGGAGATTTCTTCGTAGAGCAGTTCGCGCGAACCATCCTGGCTGGGCAGGATCATGGTGCCCGGCGGCAGCCCCTGAGCCTCGGCCTGGTCTGGCGTCATGCCCGGATAGACCATGTGGAAGGTGAGGCGCGCCGTCTGCGAAATGATGTTCTTGAGACGCTCGCTGTCGCCGAAACCCGGCACCTGGACCAGGAGACGGGTGTCGCCTTGGCGCTGGATGGTGGGTTCGGTGGTGCCCAGCTCGTCAATACGGCTGCGGATGACTTCCACGGACTGGGCGACAAGGGCGCTCATGCGCTGGTTGATGCCATCCGGCGTCAGCGAAATGGTCAGCTTGCCGTCGGCGGTCTCGCCGAACTCCAGCTCATTGGTGCCCACGCCGGCAAAGAGGGCGTTGCTCAAAGTGTTCTGGAGGGTCTGGATTGCCGTGTTGGCGGCATCCTTCTGGGTCGGGTCGGTCAGCTCGATGGTGATGGTGTTGGTAGCGACATCGGTGGTGATGATGTTGCCGATACCGTTCTCGTTGGCGAGGAGGTTGCGCGCTTCGCGGCGCAGGTCGGCCAGGCGCTCGGTGACGATGCTTTCGCGGTTGACCTCGAGCAGCAGGTGCGAGCCGCCCTGAAGGTCGAGACCGAGAACCATGGCCTGCTTGGGCAACCAATCCGGCAAAGCGTCCACGACGTCCTTGGACAGGAAATTGGGCACTGCGAAGAGCAGGCCAATGATCGCAGCAAAGAGAATGACGGCTGTGCGGATGGGCGAAGACTGCATCGGGGTATCCTAAAAGCAGAACCGGAGCCCGTGGGCTCCGGCAGGCAATCGTGGAGGACGGATCAGGCCGGCTTGTTGTCGTTAACCGGTTCGGACTTGGAGCGCACGTCTGCAACCATGCCGCGCACGAGCTTGACCTTGACGCCGGTGGCAATCTCGACTTCGAGATCTTCGCCGTCGACGGCCTTGGTCACCTTGCCGACAATACCGCCCGTGGTGACGACGGTATCACCGCGACGGATGGCGGCGAGCATGGCCTGCTGGGCCTTGAGACGCTTCTGCTGCGGACGGAAGATCAGGAGCCAGAAGATCAGCACCAGAAGGGCGATCGGCATCAACTGGATGAACACGTCAGCCATGCCACCGGGGGCCCCAGCCGCATCCTGCGCATAGGCGGGCGTTACAAACATCAAGCGAACTCCTTATCGATTCTTTTTCATGGGTTGGAGAGTGGGCGACCGGTCCCGTGAGATCACGGCGGTGGACGCTATCGGGCTTGTCTGCACTTGCGCCCCGGTCAAAATCGCGCGGACTATACATTTGGGGTTGGCTTTATGCAAAGCCAATAAGGACGCGCAGATTGCCGCGCCGGAAGTGAAGGACGGAAGGGTGAAGACCAAGGACTATCTGGGCAGAATTGCAGGTGCGCTCGAGACCATAGCGCGCGCCATGACCCAGGATGACGCCGCTGGCCGGTTTGTGTTGGGCGAAGCCAATGCCTATCACTGGCAGGGCGAGGCCGGCACCATGTTGCCGGTGCCAAAGGTTTCCCGCGTGCCGCTGGCCATGCTCAAGGGAATCGACCATGTGCGCGACTTGCTCCTGGCCAATTCGGAGCAGTTTGCGCGCGGGCATGGCGCCAACAATGCCCTGCTCTGGGGGGCGCGGGGGATGGGCAAGAGTTCGTTGGTCAAGGCCATCCATGCCGATATCGAGGCGCGCACGGGCTTCGAGCGGCTGGTGCTGGTGGAAATTGCCCGCGAGGATCTCGAAACGCTGCCGCAGCTCATGCGGGCGATATCAGGCCAGCCGGCGCGGTTCATCGTCTTCTGTGATGATCTAAGCTTCGACAGCGGCGAGACCAGCTACAAGTCATTGAAGACCATCCTCGATGGTGGGCTGGAAGGGCGTCCGGACAATGTGTTGTTCTACGCCACGTCCAACCGGCGCCACCTGATGCCGCGCGACATGATCGAGAATGAGCGCTCTACAGCGATCAATCCGAGCGAGGCGGTGGAAGAGAAGGTCTCGCTTTCGGACCGATTCGGACTGTGGCTGGGCTTCCACAATTCCGACCAGGACACCTATCTGGCCATGGTCTCTGGCTATGCGGAATTCTATGGCCTCGCGATCGATGCGGACACGCTCCGGGCGCGGGCCATCGAATGGGCGGCAACGCGCGGGGCGCGCTCGGGGCG
>CBFGPB010000116.1:0-7599 GCA_965650545.1 uncultured Devosia sp.
GGCGGCCATATCGTCCAGGTCTCGACGCTGGAAGGGGCAAGCGCCAACGTGCCGCTGCGCACAATGATGGCCAAGGACCTGACGCTGTCCGGCTCGACCCTGAGGCCGCAAAGTGCCACGACCAAGGCCGCCATTGCCGCCCGCATCCGTGCCGACTTCCTCCCTGCCCTGTCCGCGCCAGGCTGGATCAAACCCGACATCGCGGCCTATCCATTGGCAGAGGCCGCCAGCGCCCATGCGGAAATGGAGGGCCGCCACCATCGCGGCAAGCTGGTTCTCGTCACCGGCTTCGGCGCCGGGGAGAAAGCGAGTTAGCCGTTGCGATTGCGCGGCATTTTCCCTATATTGGCCCTTAGTTCCCCCTCAGCATTTGGCCAAGAGGCGGAGCGGCCCGGAGGAAGACCGGCCGCGCCACCAGGAGAAATTTAACCATGTCCCAGTCCCTTCTGATGCCCAAGGCGACCGCCGTCTGGCTCGTGGACAACACCGCCCTGTCCTTCGAGCAGATCGCCGCCTTCTGCACCCTGCATCCGCTGGAAGTGCAGGGCATTGCCGATGGCGACGTGGCCAGCGGCATCATGGGCGTCAACCCGATCCAGAACGGCCAGTTGACCCGCGAGGAAATCGAGAAGGCCGAAAAGGACCCCAGCTACCGCATGAAGGTCAGCGAACCCAAGGTTCGCGTCGCCGCCGTCAAGCGCAAGGGTCCGCGCTACACTCCGATTTCGCGCCGCAACGAGCGCCCCAATGCCATCAAGTGGCTGGTGCGCAACCATCCCGAGCTCAAGGACGCGCAGATCATGCGCCTGGTCGGCACCACCAAGTCGACCATTGAATCGGTACGCGAGAATTCGCACTGGAACGCCGCCAACCTGACCGCCATGGATCCGGTGACGCTGGGCCTCTGCAGCCAGATCGACCTTGACCTCGAGGTCAAGCGCGCCGCCAAGGATGCGCCGGCCCAGCAGGAGTTCAACGAAGGCACGACCCTGCTCACCGCCGAGGAAGCCCTGGCCCGCGCCACGGCTCGCCTCGCGCCTCAAGGCGATGCTGGCTTCGAAGGCGAAGGCTCTGGCCGCAGCAGCCAGGCCGCCGATGACGAACTGGACGCCGATTCGGTCTTTGCCAAGTTGAAGTCGCTCAAGTCCGACAGCGAAGAATAGCCAAGCAGGGCCGGCAGGATGGAAGACAATATTCTGCTGGCCCTCTTCGCTCTGCTCGCCGCCAGTGCTGCCCTCGTGCCGCTGGCCAAGGCGACGGGGCTTGGAACCGTGCTCGGCTATCTCGCCGCCGGTATCCTGATCGGCCCCTACGGGCTCAAGCTTCTGACCGACAGCGAAACCATCCGCCACATTGCCGAATTCGGCATCGTGCTGATGCTGTTCCTGATCGGCCTCGACCTGCAGCCGCGCGAAGTCTGGCGCATGCGCAACAAGGTGCTCGGCCTGGGCCTGCCGCAAATGCTGGTGACCGCCCTGGCGGTGGCGCTCTTGCTGCAACTCTTCGGTTTCGCGCTCAACACGGCGATCATCGTGAGCCTGGCCTTTGCCATGAGCTCGACCGCCATCGCCATGCAGACCGCCGAACAGCGGGACATCACCCGCACCGATGCCGGCCGGGCGAGCCTCGCCGTGTTGCTCGTGCAGGACGTGGCGGTCATTCCCATCCTCGCCGTCGTGCCGCTTCTGGCACTGGCCTCCGGATCGTCCATCGAGGCGGAACTCACCGAGGCCGTCGCCGAAGTTGAATCTCCGGTTTTCTGGCAGACGTCCCTGCTGATCGTTGTCACCTTCATTGCCGCAGTGGCCGGCGGCCGCTACCTGGTCCGGCCCCTCCTGGCCTTCGTGGCGCGCACCGCGGTGCGCGAAGCCTTCACGGCCCTGGCCCTGGCCCTGGTCATCGGCGCAGCCTTCGCCACCCAGGCCCTGGGCCTTTCTCCGGCCTTGGGCGCGTTTATCGGCGGGGTCCTGCTGGCCGACAGCGAATATCGCCACGAGCTCGAGAGCAACCTTCAGCCCTTCAAGGGTCTGCTACTGGGCCTGTTCTTCGTCTCGGTCGGCATGTCCATCGCCTTCGCCGAATTTCTCGAAACACCATGGTTGATCGCGGCACTGGTCGTTTGCCTCATCGCCATCAAGTTCGCCGTCCTGTTCGTGCTCTGCACCGTCTTCCGGATGAACCTGGCCGACCGCCTGCTGGTGGCGACACTGCTGAGCCAGGCCGGCGAGTTCGCCTTTGTCGTCCTGCAATTCGCCAATACCAGCGGCGCGATCGAAGCCGACGCCTTCGCCATGTTCACCGTGGTCGTTGCGCTCTCCATGGCAACGACGCCGTTGCTGCTGCTCGCCTTCGACCGGTTGATCGCCCCCCGCCTCGATGCACGCAGCGAGAGCGAGGAGCGTGACCCGGACACGGTCGAGGAACATCGCAAGATCGTTGTCCTCGGCTATGGGCGCTTCGGCCAGATCATCACCCGCATGCTGCGCAGCCATGGCTATGACATGACGCTGATCGACGATGATGCGGCCCAGATCGAACTGGTCCGCCGCTTTGGCGTGAAGGTCTATTACGGCGACGCATCCCGGGCCGACCTCCTCCATGCCGCGGGTGTGGGCAAGGCGGAGCTGGTGATCATCGCCGTGGGCGGTGCCGATCGCATCCTCGAGATCGCCCGCAATGTGCGCCGCCATTTTCCCGATGTCGCCATCGCCGCCCGCGCCGTGGACCGCGAACATGCCCATGCCCTGATGGACCTGGGCGTGACCCTGTTCGAGCGCGAAACCTTCCATTCGGCCCTGCATCTGGGACGCCGGGTGCTGGAACACCTGGGCCACAGCGAAGACGAGGCGCACCAGCTGGCGCGCGACTTCCACGAACGCGACGAGGAACTGCTGCGCCGGGCCTTTGCCCTGCGGGGGGATCGCGAGGCCTATTGGGGTGCGGTCAGGCAGTCCATGACCCTGCTCGACGAGGCCATGCAGGCCGATAAGCCGGAAACGGACAAGACCGGCAAGACAGCCGGCAAGGTTGACAAATCACGCCTGCCAAGGTCGGGATAGGGCGTTTCCAGCAAAGCCTCAGCGGTCTTGCGTTTCGGAGACGCGACCAACTCGACTGCCCCGCCTTTCCGGACTCCAGTTCCCCATGATCGATCCCTTTTTCGTCGCCATTGCCGTGGCCGCAGTGCTCATTGTCGGCCTGTCCAAGGCCGGCCTCCTCGGTGGCCTCGGCGTCGTCGGCGTGCCGCTCCTGACCCTGGTCATGGCGCCGCGCGATGCCGCCGGCATGATGCTGCCCGTGCTGCTCTGCATGGATGCCGTGGCCATCTGGATGTATCGCAGGGAATGCGACTGGAGCCTGCTGCGGATCATGCTGCCGGGCGCCGCCATCGGCACTTTGGTGGGCTGGGCCCTCTGGGCCGTGGTCAGCGACGCCGTGGTGCTGCTCATGGTCGGCGTGGTGACGCTGATCTTTGTCGCCGATGCCATATTGCCGCTGCGCAAGAAGCTCGAAGGCTTGCCGCCCTCCAAACCCTGGGGTGTGATCTGGGGCGGGGTGGCCGGCTTTACCAGCTTCATCTCCCATACCGGCGGCCCGCCGTTCCAGATCTATGTGCTGCCGCGCAAGCTGCCGCCGGCCGTCTATGCCGGCACCACCGCCTTCTTCTTTGCCATCGTCAACACCGCCAAGCTGGTGCCCTACTTTTTCCTGGGCCAGCTCAACGTGCAGAACCTGACCCTCTCGGCTGCGCTCGCGCCAGTGGGCGTGGCCGGCGTGTTCCTCGGCGTCTATCTCGTGCGCCGCATCGATGCGCGGCTCTTCTATCGCATCGCCTATTGGCTGGTTTTCCTCCTGGCGCTGCAACTGATCTGGGAAGGGTCGAACCGGCTGATGGCTGGCGCGTAGTGATCCCATCGCCGCCACCGCCTGAACAAGCATCCCCCTCACCGACTCGGCTTCGCCGAGCCACCTCTCCCCGGTGGGGAGAGGAATGAGAAACGGCGTTCGCCCCTATTCTTCTCCCCATCGGGGAGAAGGTGGCCCGAAGGGCCGGATGAGGGGGGACGCGTCGCAAGGAGTGGAGAACGCCTGCGTCTCCGCACCGCCTTCACAGCCGGACTCTGCCTCGCTAAGGTCCGCGCCAAATCTTGTGACTTGGAGTCGTGTAAATGTCCGCTGCCGCGCAAAAAGGCCATAACCAGTTCGGCAACCTGCCCGTCTGGGATCTCGACGACCTTTATCCCGGCAAGGACAGTCCCGAATTCAAGGCGGCGCTCGACGAAGCCAAGGCCATGGCCTCGGCCTTCGAGGCCAAGTACAAGGGCAAGCTCAACGAGCTGACCGCCTCGGGAAAGCTGATCGAGGCCATCAAGGACAGCGAGAAGCTGGGCGACCTCACCGGCCGCATCGGCTCGTTCTCGTTCCTGCAATATGCGCAGAAATCCACCGACCCGGACCGCGCCAAGTTCATGGGCGACACCAATGAGGCGCTGACGGCCCTTTCGACCAAGGTGCTGTTCTTCGAACTCGAACTGAACCGCATTGCCGATGCCGACCTCGACGCCGCCATCGACAAGGACCCCGAGCTCGCCCGCTACAAGACCTGGTTTGCGGACCTGCGGAAAGCCAAGCCCTACCAGCTCGACGACAAGCTCGAGGAACTCTTCCACGACAAGTCGGTGACCGCCTATTCGGCCTGGAACCGGCTCTTCGACGAGACCCTCTCCAGCCTCGAATTCGACGTCGATGGCGAGACGCTCAACCTCGAATCCACCCTGCACCTGCTCTCCGAAAAGGATGAGACGAAGCGCGAGGCGGCCTTCAAGGCCCTGGCCAAGGTGCTCAAGGCCAATGGAAGGCTCTTCACCCACATCACCAATGTGCTGGCCAAGGACAAGGAAATCTCCGACCGCTGGCGCGGCTACCAGGACATTGCCGACAGCCGTCACATGGCCAATTCGGTGGAGCGCGAAGTGGTCGATGCGCTCCAGACCGCCGTCCAGGCCGCCTATCCGCGCTTGAGCCACCGCTACTACAAGATGAAGGCGAAGTGGTTCGGCAAGGACAAGCTCAATGCCTGGGACCGCAATGCACCCCTGCCCACCAGCGACGAGCGCATCTGGGACTGGGACACGGCGGTTTCGACCGTGCTCGACGCCTATGGCCGTTTCTCGCCCGAACTGGCGCGGGTCGCCGAGCCCTTCTTCAACTCCGGCTGGATCGATGCGCCGACCGGCAATGGCAAGCTCTCGGGCGCCTTTGCGCATCCGACCGTCCCCAGCGCCCATCCCTATCTGATGCTCAACTATCTCGGGCGCACCCGCGATATCATGACGCTGGCCCATGAACTGGGCCATGGCGTGCACCAGCGCCTCGCCGCGGCGCAGGGACCGATCCTCGCCAATACGCCCCTGACACTGGCCGAGACGGCCTCCGTCTTTGGCGAAATGCTGACCTTCCGGGCGCTGCTCGACAAGACCACCGACCCGCGCCAGCGCTTTGCGCTTTTGTCCTCCAAGGTCGAGGACATGCTCAATACCGTGGTCCGGCAGATCGCCTTCTACACCTTCGAGCGCAAGGTCCACACGGCGCGCCGCCAGGGGGAATTGCGCACCGAGGAGATCAATGCGCTCTGGCTCGAAGTGCAGGCCGAGTCGCTGGGAGACGGGATCATCGCCAATGAGGGCTACGAGACCTTCTGGGCCTATATCCCCCACTTCATCCACTCGCCCTTCTATGTCTATGCCTATGCCTTCGGCGATTGCCTTGTGAACTCGCTCTACGCACAGTATGAGAAGGCCAGTGAAGGCTTTGCGGAGCGCTATTTCGAGCTCCTCAAGGCAGGGGGCAGCAAGCATCATTCCGAATTGCTCAAGCCGTTTGGCCTGGATGCAAAAGATCCCCAATTCTGGTCGCTGGGCCTCTCGATGATCGAGCGGCTGATCGACGAGCTGGAAGCCACGGCCCCCTGAGGCTGCGACTTTCGGCCTATTACGAATGGACGAGTATACTTCCGAGGACCAAATGGCCAAAACCCGCCCCGAACATCACGCCGAGCCGGTACTGGAATCCGCCATGGATTATGCCGAACACGAAAAGACCTATAACGGCTTCATCACGGGGGTGAAGTGGTCGCTCTATGCCACCGCGGTGCTGGTGGTAATCCTTTATTTCGTGATCAATCCCTGATCGATCCCAAGCAAGCAGGCACATGAAACGAGCCTGCCCGCGGGCAGGCGGGCAGGAGAGTTTCCATGAAGATTGCCGTTCTGCGCGAACGGTTCGAGGGTGAAAGCCGCGTCGCGGCCACCCCAGAAACCATCGGCAAGCTGATCGGCCTGGGGGCCGAGGTCACCGTTGAAAAGGGCGCGGGCGAGGGCTCGCGCATTTCCGACGAGCTTTACAAGCAGGCCGGCGCCACCATCGGCGCCACGGGTGCCGCGACGCTCAAGGGCGCCGACATCGTGCTCTGCGTGCGCCGTCCGGCCGCGGCCGACCTCGCGGGCGTCAACAAGGGTGCGCTGGTCATCGGCGCGCTCGACCCCTATGGCAATGAAAAGGACGTAGCCGCCCTCGCCAAGGCAGGCGTTGCCGCTGTGTCCATGGAGTTCATGCCGCGCATCACCCGCGCCCAGGTCATGGACATTCTCTCCTCGCAAGCCAACCTGGCCGGTTACCAGGCCGTCATCGAGGCGGTGGGCGTGTTCGACCGCGCCTTGCCGATGATGATGACCGCCGCCGGCACCGTGCGTCCCGCCAAGGCCTTCATCATGGGCGCCGGCGTGGCCGGTCTCCAGGCTATTGCCACAGCCAAGCGCCTCGGCGCCGTGGTCTCGGCCACCGACGTGCGCGCCGCCGCCGGCGAGCAGGTGGAATCGCTGGGCGCCAAGTTCATCATGACCGACGCTCTCAAGGACGCCTCGGGCACCGGGGGCTATGCCCGCGAACTGACCAAGGACGAGCAGGCGGCCCAGGCCGAACTGGTCGCCGGGCACATTTCCAAGCAGGATATCGTCATCACCACGGCGCTCATCCCCGGCCGCCCGGCCCCCAAGCTCGTGACCAGGGCCATGGTCGAGAGCATGGCGCCCGGCTCGGTGATCGTCGACCTTGCGGCCGAACGCGGCGGCAATGTCGAACTGACCCAGCCGGGCAAGGTCGTCACCCACAATGGCGTGACCATCATCGGCTACACCAATCTTGCCGGTCATATCCCGACCACCGCCAGCCAGCTTTATGCGCGCAACCTGCTCGCTTTCATCGAGACCCTGGTCGACAAGAAGGAAAAGAAGCTCGCCATCAACTGGGATGACGAGTTGGTCAAGGCGACTGTGCTGACCCGTGACGGCGCCGTCGTGCATCCCAATTTTGCAGCACCGGCTCCGGCGCCCAAGGCCGCCGTGCCGGACAGTCCGGAAACCAAGCCGGTCGCAGCCAGGAAGGCCCCCGCGAAGAAGGCAGCAGCCAAGCCTGCTGAAGCCGCTACCCAGCCCGCCCCGGCAAAGCCCGCCGCCAAGAAGCCGGCCGCTCCCAAGGTCGCTGCAGCGCCCAAGGCCGAGGCCAAGAAGCCGGCGGCACCCAAGCCGGCCGCCGCCGCAG
>CBFGPB010000117.1:0-7572 GCA_965650545.1 uncultured Devosia sp.
GGCGCCAGTTCGCGGGCATAGGTGGTTTCGTCGAGGACGAACATGATCAGCCGCAGGTTCGGCTCGTTGCCGCAGCGCGAAAGCAGCGCGCGCAAGCCGTTGACGTAGTCGGTCGGCCCGGGGATGTCGGCGCCCAGGTCCGGGCCGCGCTCGGAAAACAGCAGCGGATCGGTATTGCGGCGCGAGCCGGCATGGATCTGCATGACCATGCCGTCCTCAACCGAAAGCAGGGCCATTTCCGTCATCATCTGAGCGCGGAAGAGCTCGGCATCATTGGCGTCGTGCTTGCCGGCGAGGACCTTGTCGAGCAGGGCCTGTTTCTCGACCAGCGGCAGGTCGGCGGTATTGGCGGTGGGCACGCCGTGGTCGGTGGCGACGGCGCCGAAGCGGCGGAAATATTGGCGGCGGACGCGATGGGCGTTGATGAGGCCGGCCCAGGTGCTGACATTCTCGCCGGTCAGTTCGCCGAACCTTTGCAGGTTCTCGACAATGGCGGCGCGGCTCGGGTCGCAGACATCGTCGGGCCGATAGGTGGTGCGGACCTGGCCGATCAGGCCCTGATCGAGCATGGACTGGTGATGGATCAGGGGATCGAGCGCGAATTCGGTGGTGGCAATGACCTCCACCTTGAAGCGCTCGAGAATTGCCCGGGGCAGAAGATCGGGCGAGGCCAGCCTGGCGTCGATGGCGTCATAGATGCTGTCGGCGGTGGCGCCGGAAAGCTCTTCGGTGATGCCGAAGACGGCATGGAGCGAGTGATCGACCCAGGTCTTGGAAGGCGTGCCGGCGAAGAGATAGTAGTTTTCGGCAAAGAGCCGCCAGGCCTTGCGCTGATCGGCCTCGACCGGCTTCCCATCCTTCCTCGGAATGCCCAGTGCATCATAGGAAATGCCGCGGCTCCTCAGCATACGCAGCACATAGTGATCGGGCGTCAGGAACAGGGCCGTGGGGCTGGCAAAGCGGCCATTCTGGGCGAACCAGGAAGGGTCGGTATGGCCATGTGGGCTGACGATGGGCAGATCCCTGACCGCCGGATAGAGATCGCGCGCGATGGATTGCGCCGGCTCGGATGCGGGGAAAAGGCGATCGGGGTGGAGGTGGCTGGGCTGGGTCATGGCAGGGTTGTGCCATGTTCGCCAGGCGGTTTCAATATCTTCCATACAAGATGGTAGTGGATCGTGTTTAATTCAAATTAACCGCGTTTTGAGCCGTCGCTCGTCAAAGGCATCCGCAGGCGTAGTCTCCCACCCGAGAGGGTGAGAAACAGCCCGGCAAGGCGGCTGCCCGAAGGATCAACGGCGTTTCGACGACGCCGCGTTGACGGGGCGGACCATGGCACACCTCCACTCGACTTCCCTTGCGGCGGACCTCAGTGCAGCGCGGCGGCACACGCCGCACGCGAGGCGCGCGCGGCTCATGGTGGTTGTCTCCATGTTCAGTGCTTTCGGGCTGGTGGCGGTGGCCACGGCATTGTTGGCCCGGCTGATCTGAGGCGCCTCTTGAAACGTTAACGGAAAGCCCCATCTAACAGGGCAAGGATGCGGCGCCCAGGCGCGCGTCCCAGTGCTCGGCGACAGCCGGCATGCAGGGCGCGGCCCCTCCCCAGCGACCTGCAGAGCCGAGGGCTCAAGAGCCGACACCAAAAGGCCCGGACATCTTCCCCCAAGGTGTCCGGGCCTTTCCATGTCTGGCAGAAGCGACTGTCAGGCGGTCGCGCTGGCCCTGGCGCGGCTCGCGGCCTGCGGCTTCTGGGCAAACAGGCGCATAAGCCGGGTTGCGTCTTCGGCTGGAACGGGCCGGGAAAACAGATAGCCCTGCCCCATGAGGCAGCCGAACTGGCGCAGCACCGCCACCTGCTGGGTGGTCTCGATGCCCTCGGCGACAACCCGCATGTCGAGCCTGCGGGCAATGTCGAGAATGGCGCGGACGACCACTTCGCTGGGCTGATCATCACCCAGTCTTTCGACAAAGGAGCGGTCGATCTTGATGACGTCGACCGGGAAGCTCAGCAGGTGCGTGAGCGAGGCATAGCCGGTGCCAAAATCGTCGAGCGCCACCAGGATACCCTTTGCGCGCAGGGCCTCGACGGCACGGGGCACGGCCTGGTCGCTGCCGCCCATGAAGACTGCTTCATTGACCTCGAGCACGACATGGCTGAGTGGCACGTCGTGGGCGGCAAAGAGCGTGCTGACCCGGTCCGCCAGATCGCCGCGGGCAAAGTCGCCGGTCGTGACATTGATCCCGACATGCTGGAAGGGAATGCCCTGGTCGAGCCAGGAACGGATGTCGCGGGCCACCTGGTCGAGCATCTGGCCGGTCAGTTGATAGGCAATGCGCGGATCGTCGAGGCCGGCACTGAAGGCCCCCGCGGACACCACCTCGCCATCGGGCAGGACCAGCCGCGCGAGGGCTTCGAGCCCGACGATCTCGGCCGTTTCGAGCCGGACCAGCGGTTGATAATAGGGCACGACCCGGCCCTGGCTCATGGCGACATCGAGCTGGCGGACGATCGCCATGCGCTCGACAATGGCCGTGCGCAGATCGGGGCGGAAGCCCACATAGCCGCCGCGATGGGTCTGCTTGGCCTGGTAGAGGGCGAAATCGGCATTCTGGCAGATGGTATCGGCATCGTCGCCGTCGACGCCGTAGAGGGCGCCACCGAGGGTCACATGGGCATCCATGCTCTGGCCACCCACGGTGACCATGCCGGAAACGGTATCGAGGATGCGCCGCGCCGCGGCCTCGAGCGCGGCATGATCGGCACAGCCGCCGACAAGGATGGCCATTTCGTCGCCGCCCAGGCGAAACGGCAGGGCCTCCGGCCGGCAGGCCGCCAGGCGCTCGGCAATGGCGCGGATCAGGGCATCGCCGGCGCCATGGCCGATGCTGTCATTGACCTGCTTGAGATGGTCGATATCGAGCAGCAGCAGGCCGAAGGGCCTGCCCACCACCAGACGCTCGGCCAGGGTCGCGTTGAAATGCGCGCGGTTGGGCAGGTCCGTCAGGACGTCGAAATAGGCCAGGTGGTGATTGCGGGCCCGCACGCGATCATGTTCGATGGCCAGCGCGCACAGATGCAGGCAGGTTTTCACCAGTTGCCGCTCGAACTCGGTCGGTCCGCGATTGGTCGCATAGTAGAAGGCGAAGGTGGCGATGACCTTGCCCTGGGCGTCGTGGATGGGGCTCGACCAGCAGGCGTTGAGCCCAAGCGGCAGCGCCAGGGCCTTGTAGTCCGCCCAGAGCGGGTCGGTGGCAATATCGGTGACGATGACGGGCTCGTCGCGCCAGGCGGCCGTGCCGCAGGAGCCCGACCTGGGGCCGACAGGAACGCCTTCGAGGGCGCGGGAATAGTCGTCGGGCAGGCTGGGGCCCGCCAGCGGGTGCACCAGTCCATCCGTGATGAGCAGGATGGAACAGATGACGCCAGGGGCGACGGCTTCCACCTGCCGGCATAGAATCGTGCCGACCTCGCCCAGTTCTTCGCCCCGCGCGACGGCTTCCAAGACTACCGTCTGTACACGCAGCAATATTTCAGTATTGCCCGTCAACATAGTCCGCCCCCAGAGTGCATCGGGGTCAATTTAGACTTGCGCGTGTAAAGGGAGCGTTTGTGTATCCGTAAAAATTTACTCGATCCCGCAGGATAGCGCGGCAGCGAGAGAGACGGAGCAGGGGAGAGGAGAGAGCGAGAGTGGTGCCCAGAGCCGGAATCGAACCAGCGACACGCGGATTTTCAATCCGCTGCTCTACCAACTGAGCTATCTGGGCATCGGGCCGATGCGACGGGTGTCGCGAGCCACGGGCCTTATAGGGGAACGGTTTTTGCCGCGCAAGCGGGAAAAGCTGGTGTGGATAAAGGGAGTTTGGGCGGCGGTGATGTGGTGGCAAATTCCGGCGGATAGCGCGCCACCCCCACCGAGCTCCGCTAAGGCCCTAAGGGCCCAGCTGCGCTACCTCCCCCATCCAGGGGAAGGTGCGAAGGGGCCGGAAACGCAGAGCTAGCCTTCGTCGTCGCCATCTTCGGTTGGCTCATCATCCCTTGCAGGGATGACGTAATTGCCGGTGAGCCAGCGGTTCAGGTCGATATCGGCGCAGCGCTTGGAGCAGAAGGGCTTGAACTGGTCCACGGCCGGCTTGCCGCAGATGGGGCATTTCTTTGACTTGGCCTCAGCCATCAGACGCCCGAAAGGCTCGACTGGTTGAGCCAGTTGAAATGCACGGGATAGCCTTCACCGGCCAGGAGCTGCGTCACTTCGTGGAGCGGCAGGCCGACCACGGCGGAATAGGAGCCGACGAGCTTGACCACGAAGGAGCCGGCAATGCCCTGGATGGCATAGCCACCCGCCTTGTCACGCCATTCGGCGCTGGCGAGATAGGCTTCCATCTCCTTGGACGAGAGGCGCTTGAAGCGGATGCGGGTTTCGACCAGGCGATGGCGGCGGGCGCCGGAGGGGGTGATGAGGGTCACCCCGGTATAGACGCGATGGGCGCGGCCCGAGAGCAGGCGGAGGCAGTCGGCTGCCTCTTCCATGGTCTCTGCCTTGGGCAGGATGCGGCGGCCGACGGCCACGACCGTATCGGCGGCCAGCACCATGGAATTGGCGCCGAAGCCGGCGACGCTGGCCTTGTGGCGCGCCGTCAGGGCCTTCAGATCGGCCAGGCGCTGCGCCAGCTTGCGCGGCAGTTCGCCTTTCTCGGGGGTCTCATCGACATGGGCCGGCACCAGATGCTCAGGCTCGATGCCGATCTGGTTCAAGAGGGCCAGCCGGCGCGGCGAGGCGGAAGCCAGAATCAGGTCGGGACGGCCGGCCATTTATGTCGTGCTCCTGGAAAGCCCGGGCCCTTCGCATGGCTCAGGGCGCTCGTTGCTCAAAACGATCCACCGGATCGTTTTGCCCGCCCCAAAAGGGCGGTCGCGCCTTACTTGAATCGATAGGTGATGCGACCCTTGGTGAGGTCGTAAGGGGTCATCTCGCACAGGACCTTGTCGCCGGCGAGAACGCGGATGCGATTCTTGCGCATGCGCCCAGCGGTATGAGCGATGATCTCATGATCGTTTTCGAGCTTCACGCGAAAGGTCGCATTGGGAAGCAATTCGGTGACCACGCCCGGAAATTCGAGCACTTCTTCCTTGGCCATACTTTCTCCTGAGAAGGCCCCATGCGCCATTGTCGGCTGGCCGGGGCCGCAAATTCGGGCGGAACCTACTTCAATTCAATGGTTTTGTGAACCACTTGCCCAAAGCGGCGTCACATTGTTGGCAAGCGGCGCAGAGAAGGCCGGAAATCGGCCTGCCAAGCTCTTAGCTGACCAGCGTTTCGAGGCGAGCCCGGACCTTCTTGCGCAGACTGTCGCGCAGGTCCCGATAGGCGTTGAGAACCACCTCGCGACTGCCTTCGACGAGGGAAGGGTCTTCCACCTTCCACTCTTCGAGCGCGCCCATTTCGAGCCCCTTCCTGCGCACGGCATCGGGGGCATCGTCAGAGAGGGTAATGACGAGATCGAAATGGTTGGCGACCAGTTCGTCCAGGATATGGGGCGTGTGCACGCTCATATCAATGCCGATCTCTTCCATGACCTCATGTACGAACTGGTCGGCCTTGCCGCCATTGACGCCGACCGAACGGGCGATGAGGCGGCCGGGAAAGGCCTGGCGGGCCAGCGCCGCGGCAATGGGCGACCGCACCGAATTCATCGAGCAGACGAAGAGCACAGTGGGCAATTCGCTGGTCGCCTCGTCGATACGGGAGGCATAGGGCTGCACAGCACAGATGAGGGTGAACAGGCGCCGGGCGGTATTGAGGTCGAGAATGATCTTGTTGGTCAGCCGCGTGCGCAAGAGTTCGGCAGCCTCGTTGTGCATGCCGCGCCGCGCCATGTCCACGGTCTCGATCTGGAAGGGCTGGGCCGAGCGGATGGCTTCGTAATAGGCGTCGCGGATGCGGAAATAGTCGCGGATGAGGCGCCGGAACGGGGTCAGCGAGAGATAGTGCGCGGCGATCGGCTGGAAGGTCTCGGGGTTGCGCACATCGAGCAGGATGTAGTTGCCGATGATCGACATATGGAGGGCGTAGGGGCCTTCGGCACTGACACGCGCAGGCCGGAAACTGTTGTCCTCCAGCAGGTCATAGATGGCGATGCGCCATTCATGCACCTCGTCGGGATTGATCGAGGTGATCGTATTGGGATCGAGCGTGACGGTGACCAGCCTGTTCCTGTCGGTCGCCGCCTGCTCTGTGCCCATGGATATGCTCACCGGTTGAGCCTGATGGAAATGGACCGCCCATGGCCATCGAGATCCTCGACCCCGGCAATGGTGACGGCCGGTTCGGCCAGGGCCGCGAGGGAGGATGGCGTGCAGCCCAGAAGCGAGGTGCGCTTCATGAAATCGAGCACGCCGAGGCCCGAGGCAAAGCGCGCCGAGCGGGCGGTGGGCAGGACGTGGTTGGAGCCGCCGACATAATCGCCAATCGCCTCGGGCGTGTGGTGCCCGAGGAAGATCGCGCCCGCGTGGCGGATCTTCGGGACCAGCGCATCGGGGTCGTCGGTGGCGATCTCGACATGTTCGGAGGCAATGCGATTGGCCAGCACAGCCGCCTCATCGAGCGAGACGACGGTGATGATGGCCCCCAGTTCCTCCCAGCCTTCGCGGGCGATGGTCTGCTTGGGCAGCAGCGAAAGCTGGCGATCGACCTCGGCCTCGACCGCGTCGGCGAGTTTTTCGTCGGTGGTGACGAGAATGGACTGGGCCCCTGCCCCGTGTTCGGCCTGGGCGATCAGATCGGCGGCCACCCAGGCGGGATTGGCGGAGCTGTCGGCGATGACCAGGACTTCGGACGGGCCGGCAATCATGTCGATGCCCACCTGGCCAAAGACCTGGCGCTTGGCGGTGGCGACGAAGGCATTGCCCGGACCCGTCACCTTGTCGACGCGCGGAATCGAAGCCGTGCCATAGGCCAGGGCCGCGACGGCCTGGGCGCCGCCAATGCGATAGATTTCGGTGATGCCAGCAATCTGCGCGGCGGCGAGCACGGTCGGATTGATCTCGCCATTGGGCGTGGGCACGACCATGGCGATGCGGGAGACACCGGCGACACGCGCGGGCACGGCATTCATCAGCACCGAGGACGGATAGGAGGCGAGGCCACCGGGCACATAGATGCCGACGGCGTCCACGGGGGTCCAGCGCGAGCCCAGCGTCACGCCGAGGGCGTCGGTATAGACGTGGTCCTGCGGCTTCTGCTTTTCGTGATGGGCCTTGATGCGGTCATGCGCGGTCTGGAGCGCAGCGCGCACATAGTCCGGCACCGTGGCAGCGGCGGCAGCGATCTCGTCGGCGGTGAAGGCCAGCGTCTCAGGCGTGAGGCTGGTGCGGTCGAACCGGTTGGTGAGTTCGGCGACGGCCACATCGCCCCGCGCCCGCACATCGGCAATGATGGCGGCGACAGTGTCATTGACGTCCTTGCTCGATTCGCGCTTGGCGCCGAGCAGGTCGGAAAAGCGCTGTTCGAAATCGGCCTGGGCGCTATCGAGGCGAAGGGGCATGAAGAGCTTTCAGTCGAGGACGTGGGA
>CBFGPB010000118.1:0-7530 GCA_965650545.1 uncultured Devosia sp.
GGCGTGGTGATCGCGGTCAACCTGACCATGGCCATCTCGGCTTCCCGCACCTGGACGGGGTTGGTGGTTGCCAATTCCTATGTCGAGAGCCAGCGCTTCAATGAAAAGCAGCACACCATCGCTGCGCAGAAGCAGGCGGGCTGGACGGTTGAAACCCGTCATGTTGATGGTCGTATCGTGTTTCGTGCCCTCGATGCCAATGGCGCCCTGATTGACCTCGACGCGGTCACCGCTTTTGTGCGTCGGCCGGTCGGGGGCCATGACGATGCAACGGTCGTACTGGTGCGTCAGGGCGATGCCTATGGAGGCGAGCACGCATTGGCGGCAGGTGTGTGGGACATCACCATCACCACAGCAGGCACAGAACTCGGCCCGATCGAGTATGAGTCCAGGGTCACGGTGCCATGAGCCTGGACGCTGCGCTTCTGCCGGAAGAACATGCGCCGGAAGTGCTCTCGGACCTGGTGCGCCGGAGCCCGGAGGGCGAACGGGAAATCTGCTTTGCAGTCCCTGACGCCTATTGTGCCAGCTGCATCCAATCCATCGAATCTGGTCTCGCACGAGTGCCCGGGGTCACCGGAGCGCGGGTCAACCTGACCCGAAGGCAGGTGACGATCCGCCACGATGCGTCGACCGACCTGACTGCGCTGGCCCCGGCGATTGTGCGCAGCGGTTATCGGACCTTCGCGATCGACCCCGATGACCTGGCCGGCAGTGATCCGGTCATGTCCGAACTGGTCCGAAGCCTGGCTGTGGCCGGGTTTGCTGCGGGCAATATCATGCTGTTTTCGGTGTCGGTCTGGGCCGGGGCCGACGCGGCGACCCGCGACATGTTTCACTGGCTGTCGGCGCTGATCGCCCTGCCGGCCGTAGCCTATGCCGGCCGGCCCTTCTTCCGCTCGGCATGGTCGGCTGTGCGTGTCGGCCGGACAAATATGGATGTGCCGATTGCCATTGGCGTCATCGTCGCCACGGCCCTCAGCCTCTACGAGACGGCGACGGGCGGGCTGCATGCCTATTTCGACGCCTCGACCATGCTGCTGTTCTTCCTGCTGGTGGGTCGCACGCTCGATCACATGATGCGGGGCAGGGCCCGCAGCGCGGTCGAGGGCCTGTCGCGCCTGCAGCCTCGGGCCTCGACGCGTGTGCACGATGACGGAAGCACGAGTGTGGTTCGGCTGGCGCACATCGAACCGGGCATGATCCTGCTCCTGCGCGCCGGCGACCGGATGCCGGTCGATGGCCGGCTGCTATCGGAGCGTGCGCAGGTTGATCTCGCCATGGTCAGCGGAGAATCCCAGCCGGTCCTGCTGGATAGGGGCGATACGATCGTTGCTGGCGCGGCCGTGCTGGACGGCTCAGTGCGGATCGAAGTCCTGCGCCCGGCCTCGGAATCCTTCCTCAGCCGCATGAGCGAGATGATGCAGGCCTCCGAGGACGTCCGCACCCGCTACCGGCGCCTGGCCGACCGGGTGGCCAGCCTCTATGCGCCTGTGGTGCATGTGACGGCGGCCGCGACGCTGAGCGGCTGGCTCTTGGCTGGCGCCGACCTCCATTCGGCCCTGCTCAATGCCGTATCGGTGCTGATCATCACCTGTCCCTGCGCCCTGGCGCTGGCCGTGCCGATTGTGCATGTCGTGGCGGCCGGGCGCCTCTTCGGTGCCGGCATCCTGGTGCGGGACGGGGCGGCGCTGGAGAAGTTGAGCCAGGTTCGCGCTGCAGCCTTCGACAAGACCGGCACCATCACCGAGGGGCGACCGCAGCTTGCGCCCGACCCCTCGGTTACGCCGGAATTGCTGCGTCGCGCCGCCTGGCTGGCGAGCGGCAGCAATCATCCGCTTTCGCTGGCCCTGCGCGCGGCCTGTCCAGATACCCAGGATGCGCCGGTCCAGTGCCACGAGGTTGCCGGCGCTGGCGTCGAGGCGCTGGATGGGGGCGTCACCTGGCGCCTGGGCAATGCCGGCTTCTGCGGGGCTGTCGACGACGGCTCCGAGCCGGGCACCCAGGTCTGGCTCGCCCGCGACGGGGAGCCGCTGGCCCGGTTTCGCTTTGCCGATCGCCCGCGGGCCGAAGCCAAGGCTGCGCTGTCGGCGCTGTCGGGGCTGGGCATCGCGACAACCATGCTATCGGGTGATCGGCCGGCCGCAGCGCAGGCAATTGCGCAGGACGTGGGGCTTGCCTCCTTCCGGGGCGGCCTGCAGCCGGCCGAAAAGGTGGCGGCTATTGAATCCCTGCGCAGCGGCAATGGCCTCGTGCTGATGGTGGGCGACGGGATCAACGATGCGCCGGCCATGCGCGCGGCGGATGTCTCCATGGCGCCGGGCAGTGCCGCCGATATCGGGCGCGCTGCTGCGGATCTGGTCATGACGCGCAATCGGCTGACCGATGTGCCCTTCGCCATCGCCATTGCGAGAAAGGCTGATTTGCTGGTGCGGCAGAACCTCATCTTTTCGGTGGGCTACAATGTCGTGGTGCTGCCCCTGGCAATCGCCGGTCAGGTCTCGCCGCTGATTGCGGCCGTGGCCATGTCGTCGTCTTCGCTGGTCGTGGTGCTCAATGCCATGCGGCTCAAATTCGGTCTCTCGGAACGTTAGGACCTCGCCATGTCGGGCCTTGCCATACTCATTCCCTGTGCCCTTGGTCTGGGCGTCCTGGCGCTTGCGGCGTTCTACTGGTCGCTCCGCTCCGGCCAGTTCGACGACATCGAGGGGGCGGGCCAGCGCGTGTTGCTCGATTATCCGGGACCGGCGGCGCAGGGGCCAAGCGATGGTACTGAGGGCGACGGCATGGGGCCGAAACGGGCTCAGTGAAGCAGGCGGCCCGGCTGGGGCCAATCCTCCATGAGCGCCAGCAAGTCCCTCTCCCTGCCGACATGCCGCCTGAGGCCTTCGAAGAAGGCCCGCAGCATATAGCCGGTGGCGTCGATGGAGAGGATCGGCTGACCCAGAGCGAAGGCGGTGAGCACCTCGTCGACCTCGATGAGGGACTCGCTATCTACCTGATGCGCTTGTTCCAGGTCGGCGGCAATCTTGCGCAGCTCCGGCCTTTGCGCATTCGAGAGGAGCGGCATGAGCAGGTCGTTTTCGCAGGCATGCATCTGTTTGACGGCCGTCGTGGTTTCGCGGATGGCGCGCTCGCACTGCCCCGGCGCTATCCGATCGGGCAAGGCATCGGCAATCGATTCCAGCGCGTCGCAGGCGGCGATGACACGTTCATGGCTTTCGAGCAGGGGGGCAAAGTTCTGGCCCTTTGACATATCCGTGGCCTGGTTGACGCGTGCCGGCTCACCATAGCGAGGGCGGGGATCGAACGGATTGCTCTGGATCAAAGATGGTCAGGCCTGCCGGGGAGGTATTTTGTAGCGCGGGTACCTTTGGCCGATCCGGAAAAGCGGGTAGTCTCAACAGAAAGACAGCCGGAACCGATTGAACCGTGACCGAACCGCAAGACGACCATACCGCCCTTATCGGCCAGGCCCGCAAGCTGCAGGCCATGCTGGAGTCGGCGGTGGATGCTATTATCACCATCGATGGTGGCGGCATCATCACGACCGTCAATCCCGCTGCGGCGCGGTTGTTCGGCTATCCGCAGGACGCATTCATCGGCCGGAACGTCCATTTCCTCATGCCTGAGCCCTACCATTCGGCTCATGATGGCTATATCGCCAATTACCGAAGCACGGGCGCGCGCAAGATCATCGGCATCGGCCGCGAGGTCACCGGCCAGCGCAGCGATGGCTCGACCTTCCCCATGCACCTGGCGGTCAGCGAATTCGAGATGGATGGGCGGGTGCATTTCACCGGTATCATCCATGATCTGTCGGGTCAGAAGGCCACCGAACAGGCCCTGCGCCAGGCACAGAAGATGGAGGCGATGGGACAGCTGACCGGCGGCATTGCCCATGACTTCAACAACCTCTTGACCGTCATCATTGGCAACCTGGAGATGCTCGAAGCCAGATTGACCACTGCTGGCCAGCGGGAACTGGCGACCGAGGCGCTGGAGGCGGCCGATCTCGGAGCGAGGCTGACGGCACGGCTTCTGGCGTTTGCCCGGCGTTCGCACCTCGAGCCGGAAGTGGTTAACCTCAATGATTTCGTGCTCGGCCTCACCGACATGCTGCACCGCACGATGGGGTCGACCATCGCGCTTTCCAATGCGCTGACGCCGCGCCTGTGGTCCACGCGCATCGACCCGTCGCAGGTGGAAAGCGCCATCGTCAATCTGGCCGTTAATGCGCGCGACGCCATGCCCGAGGGCGGACGGCTGATCATCGAGACTGGGAACGTGACGGTGGATGGAGCAATGTCGGAGGACCTCGATGCGCTGGCGCCGGGCGACTATGTGCGTCTTTCGGTTGCCGATACCGGCATGGGCATGCCCGCCTCGGTCCGCGAGCGCGCCTTCGAGCCGTTTTTCACCACCAAGGAGAAGGGTCGCGGCACGGGGCTCGGTCTCTCCATGATCTACGGATTTGCCAAGCAATCAGGCGGGCACGCCACGATCTATAGCGAGCCGGGACGGGGCACGACGGTCAATATCTACCTGCCCCGCCATGGTGCGGCGAATGTCCAGGCCGAAGAGCTGGAGTCGACCGGGCCGGTCGTGGCCGGCAAGGCCATCCTGGTGGTCGAGGACGACCCGCGAGTGCGCAAGCTCACTGTCAATCGGCTCGAAACACTCGGCTACGCAACCCTGGTCGCTGCCGATGCACATGAGGCGCTGGCTGTGCTGGGCAGCGGCGCAGAAGTCCACCTGGTCTTTACCGACCTCGTCATGCCCGGCGGCATGTCTGGATATGAACTGGCCCACCGCGTCGCTCAGGACTGGCCGGGACTACCGGTGCTGCTGACTTCGGGCTATGCGGACGAACTGGTGCGGCGCGATGCCGATGCCATCGCTCATCTGAAGGTGCTGGGCAAACCCTACCGCCTGGCGGATCTGGCCAATGCGATTGCCGAGGCCCTCGGAGGATAGGTGTCAATCGAGCTTGCGTGGGGTGAAGCTGTAGCCCGCACCGCGTATGGTCTTGATCAGCTCGGGGCGGCGGGTATCGGTTTCGATCAGCTTGCGCAGGCGCGCCACCTGATTGTCGATGCTGCGGTCATTGGGGGCCCAGTCCTGGCCCTTGAGCAGGTCCATGATCCGGTCGCGGTCGAGCACGGCATGGGCGTGACGACAGAACAGCAGCAGCAGGTCGAATTCGCCGGTCGTGAGGTCGATAGCCTGACTGTCGGGACCGACAAGACTGCGCCGGGCCGGATCGAGGACGAAGCCGTCGAAGCGGATAGTCTCCGAGCTCTGGGTTGGGGTGGCCGCGCTCCCGCCGCTGCGGCGCAGTACCGAGCGGATGCGGGCGAGGACCTCGCGCAGGTGGAAGGGCTTGGCGATATAGTCGTCGGCGCCGATCTCGAGCCCGACAATGCGGTCGATCATGTCGCCCTTGCCGGTGATCATGATGATGGGAACCGCCGACACCTGGCGAATCCGGCGCGCAATGGCCAGCCCGTCGGCCCGCCCCAGATTGAGATCCAGCGTGACGAGGTCGAGGCCGGCTCGCAACGTGGATTCGATGTTCTCGCCATCGGCCGATTCGCTGACGCGATAGCCCTCGTCTTCCAAGCACCGGCGCAACATGCGGCGGATCTGGGCGTCGTCGTCGACGACAAGGATGTGGTGGCTCTGCGTCACGCTTGTGGCCCGGGCTGCGCCGTTACAATCGGTTACAATAGTCGGATAGGCCGATTACGTCCCCATGGTCAATTCCGTTCGGTCACACCAGAGCGGAGCCCTTGCCATGTACGTGTTTCCCCATACTGCCCCCGATGCAGGCCATACCGAGCGCGTGCCGGAAGGTCCGGGCCGGGTTGTCGGTGCCACCACGGTGCTGTTTCACGAGGGGGATAGCGCCGACGCGCTCTACGAAGTGGTGACGGGCGTGTTCCGCGCCACCAAGGTGTTCCAGGACGGCCGCCGCCAGGTCGTCGCCTTTGCCTATCCGGGTGACGTGATCGGCTTCGGGCATGGCGAGGCTTACCGGTTCGATTGCGACGCGCTGACCCCGGCACGGGTGCAGGTGACGGCGCGGGGCGACCTGGGCCAAGCGATGCGCAGCCGACCGGAACTGGGCGAGAAGCTTCTGGCCATGGCAGCCGGCGAAGTGGCGAGCATGCACGATCTTTCGGTGCTGTTGTGCCGCAAGTCGGCCATGGAGCGGATTGCCGGCTTCCTGCTGTCGCTGGCGAGCCGCACAGGCAAGCTGGGCAATGACAAGCGGGTGAGCCTGCCCATGTGCAGGGCCGATATTGCCGACCATCTGGGCCTGACCATTGAGACGGTCAGCCGCAATCTCACCAAGCTCAAGGTTAGGCGCATTGTGGATCTGCCTGATCGCGGCAATTTCGTCATTCGTGACCTTGAGCGACTGCAGGCCCTGGCCGAATGCGAGACAGTGGTGCACTAGGCCAACATGTCGCGTACTCGTATCGCCATTGCGCATTTTGCCCAAGCTGAGGCAGCTGCGACGGCACGCCACCTGTTGCTTGAACAGGGTGCCGGCGACATTACGATCCGGCCGGACAAGCAGTCGGGGCTCAAGGATGCGTGCCAGCTTGAGGTCGGGCTGCCTGCTTCTTCAGCTCGGGTGCTTCTGAATATCCTTCTGGTGAGCGAGGCCACGCGCGTGGACGTGCACGATGTCGACTAGGCCCACCGACAACGGGAAGCGCGCCCGGACGGTCGGCTTGGGTTTTCAAACGGCTGCCGAGTGACGAGCGGTTCCCGAACCTAGATAGGTGTCGAAGCGGGCCGCTATGGTGCGCACGAAGGGGCGGCCTCGCTCGGTCACGACAAAGGCCCCATCCCGCATTTCCGTCAGCCCATCCGGGTCGGTCAGCGCTGTCGCCGCTGCTTCGTGCATCAGGGCCGTTGCGGCTGCGCCGAAGCCGGCCAGGTCGCGCTCTTCGAGCCGGAATGTGCAGAGGAGCGTGGCAATGGCGCGCGCGCGCAGCTTGTCCGTCGGTGTCAGCGCAAAACCCTTGGCAGTAGCGCCCGATCCTGCCCGTACGGCCTTGGCATACTCGCCGGTGGCAGTAATATTCTGCACATAGCCCTGCGGCAATTGGCCAATAGCCGACGCGCCCAACCCTATCAAGGCATCGGCGGCGTCGTCGGTATAGCCCTGAAAGTTGCGCCGCAACCGGCCCTGCCGCGCCGCCTTGGCCAGCGTGTCATCGGGCAGGGCGAAATGATCGAAACCGATGGGGTCAAAGCCGGCGTCCAAGAGCTTGTCGCCAGCCAGCATGGCCTGGGCAAAGCGGGCGTGACGATCGGGCAGGGCGTCTTCCGGGATCATCTTCTGATGCGGCTTCATCCAGGGGACATGGGCGTAGCCAAAGAGAGCAACGCGATCGGGCCTCAACTCGAGGGCCGCCGAAATCGTCCGGGCAAGGCCCGCCTCGGTCTGGAAGGGAAGTCCGTAGAGGAGGTCGAGATTGACCGATGCGACGCCGCGCGCGCGCATGGCATCGA
>CBFGPB010000119.1:0-7529 GCA_965650545.1 uncultured Devosia sp.
GCCTTGGAGCGGGTGAGCGTGTTGTAGAGGGAAAGCTGCGGCTTTGCCGTGGTCATCGAGGCTTCCTGTGGCCAGACAATATCGATCGCTCTGGCGGGAGAGCCTCTATCCACAGGGTGCTATCGGGATGAAGAAGACCGCTCCGCCAACGCTGGGGTTAGCAGGTAATAATGCAGCAGGTAATGGTGCATGCGGTTTTCATGGCGCGGAGATTGGCCGGGGCGCCGCCGGAAATCAAGAGAATTAGTGCGGCCGCGAAACAAAAAAGGGCGGCCCAACCGGACCGCCCAATCGCTTTGGAGGCGATTTTTCCGCGTCTCAGGAGGCGCGGAATTGCTGGTGGCATTGGCCGCAGGCACCGCCCACGGTCTGAAGTCCTGCCTTGTAGGCTTCCATGTCGCCGGCCTGGGCAGCGGCCAGCGCGGCTTCCGCGCCACCCTTGGCCGTGTCGATGATGGCGACAAAGGCGTCCCAATCCTCCCAGATCGCCGGGAGGGCCCTGGAGCCCTCGATGGCAGACCCTTCGGGGAAGAGGTCGGGCAGCTTGGTAAAGTTATCAACCAATGTCTGAGCGGCGGCGATAGCCTCGTCACCGGTCTTGTCCATGGCACCGCCCTGCATGACGGCGCCATTGGATTTCATGAGGTCCTTACGCATCGCGACGGCCTCTTCTGGGCTGAGGGCATCCTGGGCGATCACGCCCACTGCGCCAACCGCGGCCAAGGCAACGAATGCCAGGGCCGTAATCCTACGGATGAACATCATTAGCACCTTGATTGGTTATGCACGATGGCGGGCTTGCCTCTGCTCGCCAAGGACACAGTTGCACGGGTCAAACGCGTGCCCAACGGGCACACGGATATGTTACCGGTCAAGATGGCAAGACTGGGACGCCTGTTCGGGCGTCAAACCGGCCGCCCAGCGGCGTGGGCGGCCGGTCTGGATCACGAGCGGAACTGCTGGTGGCACTGGCCGCATGTGCCCATCAGGGCCTGGGCAGACGCGGTGTAGGTGGCAGCGTCTCCAGCTTCAGCTGCCGCGATGCCCGCTTCCGCCGCCTGGACGCCCGCCTCGGAAATGGCGGTGAAGGCTTCCCAGTTCTCCCAGATCGCCGGCAGGGCTTCGCTGTCGCCGACATTGGAACCTTCGGGGAAGAGCACGGGAATGCGGCTGTAATTGTCGCGCAGGGTGGTCATGGCAGCTACAGCATCAGCGCCGGTGAGGTTGCCGATGGAGCGCAGCAATGCGCCACCCTGGCGCATCACGTCCTGGCGCAAGTCGACGGCCTCTTCGGGCGTGGCAGGGGCGGTGAAGGCGTCTTGAGCAAACGCGCCGGCAAAGCCGGCAAGCAGGACGGAGGCCAGAGCAATGGCGGAGGCCTTGCGAATGAGCATTGAGTGTTCCCTCGGAAATGACAAAAGCGACGCGCGGACCCCTCTTCCGGCGCGTGCACCCTGCCATGGCCCGATGACGGTGCCAAATGAACACACGTTAATGTTATCAGTTACTTGGAGAGAAGTTCGACAGTCTGTTCGATGTCTCCGAACAGTGCTCGGCCGTCGCCGCCAACCGCGCGGATACGCACGGTATCACCGGACTTGAGGAAGGGGGTGCGGGCCCGGCCATACTTTGCCTTTTCAGCCGTGCGCGCCTCGGCAATGCAGGCAAAACCGATGCCATCGGGTTTAAGCGGCAAGGTCTGGTCATGGGGATTGGACACCGTGCCGCCGCCGATGATCGTCCCCGTCGCCAGATTGCGGGTGCGTGCTGCCTCGACGATGAGATCGGCAAAATCGAAATGCATGCCGATGCCGGCATTGGGCTGGCCATAGAGCGCACCATTGACCTCGATGCGAATGGGCAGGTGCAGGCGGTTGTCCATCCACGCGGCGCCTAGACTGTCGGGCGTGGCGACGACGGGCGCAAAGCTGGTCGAAGGCTTGGCATGGAAGAAGCCGAAGCCGTTCTGCAGGTCGTCGACCACAAGGCGCCGCAGGGACACGTCGTTGAGGACGGTGACGAGGCGAATGGCGGCCGCCGCTTCCTGGCGTGTGACACCCATGGGGACCGCACCGATGATCACCCCGACCTCGGCCTCGAAATCGAGCGCCAGATCGTCGGCAGGAACGATGATAGGATCAGTGGCGCCCGACAGGGAATCGGAAGCGCCCTGGTAGAGCAAGGGACGGATCGACTGCAGTTCCTCGTCCTTGCTGCCCTTGAGGGACCGGACGCGTTCGAGATGGCTCATATAGGCCGAGCCGTCTATCCATTGGTAGGCGCGCGGCAGTGGTGCGCGCGCATCCCGGGGCTCGAAGGGCTGACCGGCGATCTCGCCGGCTTCGAGGCGCGCGGACAGATCGGAGAGGGCTGGCGCAGTCTGGGTCCAGTCGTCCAGCGCGGCCTGCAGGCTGGGAGCGATCCGGCCAGCGGAAACGCAGCGCGTGAGGTCGGACGAGACGACGACAAGCTGCCCGTCCGGCCGGCCACTCCCCAGGGTCGCGAGTTTCATGGCGGCGTCTCCTTCGGTCCGGTGTTGCCCAGGTGCGCTACCCTGGGGCAAATCAGCGTTATAATGTTGCCACGAGCCCTAGCGATGTCTTAAGGGCCAAAGGGCGCAGGCGGTTGCGGCGGGAGCGTTCGCCGCGCCACTCGGGGGCAGAATCGGCGACGGGAAGCGCCGCCGACTTTGCCCGAAACGCTTCAGACAGGAAATTGGCTTGACCTTCATGACGACCGGATTGCGGCCCTTGCTCCTGCTGGTTCTGACCATGCTGGTGCTGGCGCTGGACGTCGAAGCCGCCCACGCCCAGGCGGCTCAGTGCGCCCAGTTGCAGGCTGCGCTGGCGCAATTCGACAGCAATAGCGAATTCCGGCAAATGGGCGGCAATTCCAATGCCGCACGGCAATTGCAGCGCCAGGTGCAGCAGGCCGAGAGCCGCTATATCCGCGACGGATGCAATGACGACGCCCGCGCCGGCCGGCCCCTGACCCGCGCCTGCCAGCTCATTGCCCGTGATGTGCTGGATCTGCGCGAGCAATATGCGCAGGTGAGCCAGTCGGTTGAGACCGCCAATGCAGTGGCGCAGCAGCGCGAGGCCATCCTGCAGGAAATGGCCCGCTTCGGCTGCAATGCCGGATCGAGCGCCACCTTCACCCAGGAACGCCAGGATATCTTCGACCGCATCTTTGGCACGACGACCGAGAATGACTTCACCAATGGCGATTTCGTCGACGGCGGTGACTATTGGGGCTATTCCGGCTTCAGCACCGTTCGCACGGTTTGCGTGCGGCTGAGTGACGGCTATTTCTGGCCCATCAGCTATGCAACGCTGCCCGAGTTCATCGGCAACGACGCCATGACATGCCAGCAGATGTGTCCGAACACGGCGGTGGACCTCTACTACTACAACAACCCCGGCGAAGAGCCGGAGCAGATGCGCAATATGAGCGGTACGCCTTATCTGTCGCTGGCGACCGCCTTCGCCTATCGTAACGAGTTCGACAAGTCGGCCAGTTGCACGGTGGCGCCTACGGCCGATGGCACGGTGACCCTGGCCAATGCGGCCGATGGCAGCAGCCGGGCGGTCCTGGACATCAATGGCCTGCGCATTCCCATGCCGCTGCGCGATCCGCGCGGATCAACGCCGGTCCAGGCGGCCCCGATAGAGGAAGTGGCGACGGTGGCCCTGGTCGACGTTCCCCTGCCCCGGCCACGGCCGGCTGGTCCGGGCGAGATCGCGCGCCAGCCGAGTGCCCCGGCAGAACCGGAGCTGCGCATTGTTCACTTCGGCGACAAGGCGGTCAGGGTAGTCGGTCCAGACACGCCTTACGCCCAAGCAGGACAAGCAGGGACTTGAGCTCAGGGCCGTCGTGACGGCCGGTCAGCGCCATGCGCAAGGGCAGGAACAGCGCCTTGCCCTTGCGGCCAGTGCTGGTCTTGAGTGCATCGGTCCAATGGCCCCAGGTGGTCTCGTCCCAGGGCTCAGGCGGCAAAAGCGCCTTCGCCAGGGCGAGAAAGTCGCGATCCTCGTCGGCGATGACGGGCTCTATCGGCCCGGTGACCAGCTTTGACCACTCCGCAATATCGGGAAAGCGCGCAAGGTTCTCGCGGAGGAGCAACCACATGGCCTCGCCTTCAAGGCCCAGGGCCGATAGGCGCGAGGCGGCCTTTTCGTAAGGCATGGCATGGAGCAGGCGCGCATTGAGCGAGTCGAGTTCGGCCGGATCGAAACGGGCCGAGCCATGCGAGATCATCGAGAAATCGAGCTTTTCGGCAATGGCGTCGAGGCTCTCATAGGGCTCCACGGAAAGGCTGGTGCCGGTCAGCGTGGCGACGATCGCTACGGCGAGCGGCTCGTAGCCCTCGGCCCGAAGATCGCTGATCGACTGGCTACCCAGGCGCTTGGAAAAGCCTTGCCCCTGCGCGTCGGTGAGCAGGTTGTGGTGGCCGAAGACGGGAACGGCGCCTCCGAGTGCCTCGAAAATCTCGATCTGTGTGCCGGTATTGGAGACGTGGTCCTCGCCGCGGATCACATGGGTGATGCCGAGGTCGATGTCGTCGACCACGGAAGGCAGCGTATAAAGATACGAGCCGTCGGCGCGGATCAGCACCGGGTCGGACATGGAGGCGGTGTTGACCGTCTGCGGGCCCTTGATGAGGTCGTCGAAATGGACGGGGCGGCCATCGAGCTTGAAGCGCCAATGCGGCACCCGTCCCTCGGCTTCGAGACGGGCACGATCCTCGTCGGTAAGGCCTAGGGCCGCGCGGTCGTAGATAGGCGGCTTGCCGAGGAGACGGGCACGGGACCGCTTGCGGTCGAGTTCGTCCTCGGTTTCGTAGCAGGGATAGAGCCGGCCGGCGGCAATCAGCCTGTCACGGGCGGCATCATAGAGCGCGGTGCGCTCAGACTGGCGGACCAGCAGGTCGGGCCGGACGCCCAGCCAGGCGAGATCGGCTTCGATGCCATCGGCAAATTCCCGCGTGGATCGCGCAAGGTCCGTGTCATCCATGCGCAGGACGTAGCGGCCGCCGCGGCGGCGGGCGAAGAACCAGTTGAGCAATGCCGGTCGGGCATTGCCGAGATGGATGCGGCCGGTTGGGGACGGCGCCCAGCGAACGGTGACGCTCATCCGATGGTCGGGTCCTTGTAGCCATTGGTGATGGGATATTTGCGGCCGAGACCGAATGCCCGGGGCGTGAGCTTGGGACCGGGAGCGGACTGGCGGCGCTTGTATTCGGCGATATTGAGCAGGCGCTCGATGCGCTTGACCACAGCCGGTTCGTGACCGCGCTTGACGATATCGCCCAGGGCCATCTCTTCCTCGACGATACAGGTCAGGATGTCGTCCAGCACCGGATAGGGCGGCAGGCTGTCCTGGTCGGTCTGGTTGGGCCTGAGCTCGGCGCTGGGGGCCTTATCGATGATGGCCTGGGGGATGACCTCCCCTGCCCGGCCGAGGCAATCGCCCGGCATGTTCGCGTTGCGCCAGGCGGCCAGCGCATAGACGTCCATCTTGAACATGTCCTTGAGCGGATTGTAGCCGCCATTCATGTCGCCATAGATGGTGGCATAGCCGACACCCATCTCGGACTTGTTGCCTGTGGTCAGCAGCATCGAACCGAGCTTGTTGGAAACCGCCATGAGGATGGTGCCGCGCATGCGCGACTGGATGTTCTCCTCGGCCGTGTCGATGGGGCGGTTGCCAAAGATGGGCTGGAGCTCGGCGAGTGCACCGTCGACGGGATCGCCGATGGCCACCACGTCATAACGCACGCCGAGCCGCTCGGCGCAGTCCTTAGCGTCGCGCAGGCTCGCCTCGGAGGTGTAGCGGTAGGGCAGCATGATGGCGTGGACCTTTTCCGGTCCGAAGGCATCGGCGGCCATGGCGGCGACCACGGCGCTGTCGATGCCGCCTGAAAGACCCAGCACCACATGGCTGAACCCGTTCTTGTGCACATAGTCCCGCAGTCCGAGCACGCAGGCGCGCCAGGGGGCTTCCTCGACCGAGGTCAGGTCTTCGACGCGGCCATTGGTGCAGGTCCAGCCGCCCTCGCCGCGCACCCAGTCCGAGACGATGAAATCGGGCTCGAAGCTCTTGCCCTGCAGGACGAGCTTGTTGCCCGGCTCCATGGCGAAGGAGGCGCCGTCAAACACCAGTTCGTCCTGGCCTCCAACCTGGTTGAGATAGAGCATGGGCACGCCATCCTCGGCGACGCGGGCGCGGACCAGGTCCTTGCGGATGTGCTGTTTGTTGGTCCAGTAGGGCGAACCATTGGGGCAGAGCATGATCTCCGCGCCGCGCATGGCCAGGTGCTCGCAGACCGCGGAGTGCCAGATATCCTCGCAGATGGGGATGCCGACCTCGACACCCTTTATGGTGACCGGCAGCGGCAGCGGCCCGGCGGCAAAGTAGCGCTTCTCGTAGAAGACGTCGTCGTTGGGCAGTTCGCGCTTGTAGCGGATGGCGGTAATTTCGCCATTGTCAGCCACCAGCACGGCATTGTGGAGGCCGGTGACGTCCAGCCAGATGGTGGGCAGGATGAGGACTGTATCGGTACCCTTGGTGTCGGCGACCAGAGCGCGGGCGGCCTCGACGGCATCCTTGATGAACTGATGCTTGAACAGCAGGTCATCGGGGAAATAGCCGGTGAGGAACAGCTCGGAGAGCAAGAGGATGTCAGCCTTGGCCGACCGGGCATTTTCCAGCGCCTTGCGGGCCAGGGCCAGGTTGCCCGGCAGGTCGCCGACCTTGGGATTGAGCTGGGCGAGCGCGATGCGGAGCTGGTCGGTCACGGGAAACGGGCCTGGGGTGCGGTCGAAGCGAAAATGCCGGGAGGGGCGGCGGGTGCGCGCCAGACTTAGCCGCTCACCCACGAGAGGGCAAGCGGCAGCGGCGCCCGGAGGCAGCCCGCCGGTTGCAGGTTTGGTAACCGGGCCATGTCAGGCTTCGATCACATCTTGTTTGGCTCGCGATATACCGGCAACCGGAATCGGTGACCGGCGTTACAGCTAATCAGGATTGAACCACCAATAGCCAGACTTGCCTGCCATGACTTATCGTATTCTGATTGTTGAAGACGAGTATATCGTCGCTGCCGAGATAGAGGATGTTGTCGCCGACATGGGGCACCAGCCCGTCGGCATTGCCGGAGATCAACGTTCCGCACTCGCGCTGGCAAGTCAGGCCGATATTGCACTGGTCGATCTCAACCTGCGCGACGGTCCGACCGGCACGACGATCGGCAAGATCCTTGCCCAGACCCATGGCGTCACGGTGGTTTTCATCACGGCCAATCCGTCGCAACTGGGTGAGGGCGTGCCGGGAACGATTGGCGTGCTTCCCAAGCCGGCGACGGAGAGCGACATCCGCGAAGCCATCGAGTTTGCGGTGGCCAGGCGGGTCGCCGCGGACGCCCGCCCCCCACGCCGGCTGAAACTGTTCCGCTGGGGGGACGACACCAGCTTTGCCAGCTAGAGCGCTTTCAGCAAAAGTGGACACCACTTTTGCGGTTCGAAAGCGTGACA
>CBFGPB010000120.1:0-7519 GCA_965650545.1 uncultured Devosia sp.
CCCCAGCGGCCCGCCAACCGTCCCTTCGCCCACGGCAGCCTTGACGGTGATCGACGACACCTTCTTGCCACCCTTGAGGGTCGGCGCCAGCGCTTCGAGCATGGCGCGCATGATGACCGGCACGCCGGCCATGACATGCACATTGCCGATGCGAAATCCCGGCGCGGCCGAGACGGAATTGACGATGAGATCGGCGACCTCGGGGATGCGCGCCATCCTCAGGCGCGCCTCGTTGACCTCGGTGCCAGTCTGTTTCCAGCGCGCCTCCAGCATGGCGCGGGCCTGCTCGTTGATCGGCAGGGCGACGCCGAAGGCCTTGGCGATGGCGTCGGCAGTGATGTCGTCATGCGTGGGACCGATGCCACCGGAGGTGAACACATAGGTGTAGCGGGTGCGCAGCGCGTTGACCGCCTCGACAATGGCGTCCTGCTCATCGGAGACGATGCGCACTTCGGTGAGATCAATGCCCAGGTCGGTGCAGAAATCGGCCACGGCGCCGATATTGACGTCCTTGGTGCGGCCGGAAAGGATTTCGTCGCCGATGACGATCATGCCGGCGGTTACGCGTGTGTCTTGCTGGGTCATCGGTGCTTTTCCTGAGGGCAGATGTGGATGCCTTTACGCGTCCGGTGAGTCAACGGTTCACCGCCCTTCCCTTCACCTCTTTAAGCTCCTATTTTGCCTCTCAGGAGACCCTTGCATGATTACCTATGTCGACGCCCCCGCCAAAGCCCGCCGCACCCCCGGCGTCATTCCCCTCCATGGGGCGGAAGGCTTTGAAGGCATGCGTCGCGCCGGGGCACTGACGGCCAAGGCCCTGGACATCATCACCGAATATGTCGAGCCGGGCGTGCCGACCTCGACCATCGACCGCGTGGCCTATGAGTTCGCACGCGATCACGGTGCGGTCCCCGCGACCATCTTCTACAAGGGCTACCGGCATTCGGTGTGCACCTCGATCAACCACGTCGTGTGCCACGGCATTCCGGACGAACGGCCGCTGCGCGAGGGCGACATCGTCAATGTCGACCTGACGCTGGTGCTCGATGGCTGGCATGGCGATTCGAGCCGCATGTATCCGGTGGGCGAAATCTCGCGCAAGGCAGAGCGTCTCATCGAGGTGACCTATGACAGCCTCGCCGCCGGTATTGCCGCCGCAAAGCCCGGCAATACGACGGGCGATATCGGCGCCGCCATCCAGGCGGTGGCCGAAGGGGAGCGCATGAGCGTGGTTCGCGATTTCGTCGGCCATGGCCTCGGGCGCCTCTTCCATGACGAGCCCAATATCCTGCATTTCGGCACGCCAGGCGCCGGCGTGCCGCTCAAGCCTGGCATGATCTTCACGATCGAGCCCATGATCAATCTCGGCCGGCCGCATGTGAAAATCCTTTCCGATGGCTGGACCGCGGTCACCCGCGACCGCACGCTCTCTGCGCAATGCGAGCATTCCATCGGCATTACCGAGACCGGCTGCGAGATCTTCACGCTCTCGCCTGGCGACCTGTTTAACCCGATGGCGAAGCAGGCGGCGTGATGACAAGGCGGCCTGACGAACTCGCCGAGGCCGCTTTTCCCGCTCCCGTGGCGGACGATCATGCCGGCCACCGCCAGCGCGTAAGGGAGCGTTTCCTCAAGGTCGGCGGCGACGCGCTTGAAGACTACGAACTGCTCGAACTCGCCCTGCAGCTGGTCATTCCGCGCAAGGATACCAAGGCACTGGCCAAGACCCTGCTGCGCGAATTCGGCTCATTTTCCGCTGTCTTCAACGCCAGCCAGGCGCGGCTGGAACAGGTCGAGGGGCTGGGTGCAACCTCGGTGGCCCACCTCAAGGTCATCCAGGCCGTAGCAGCTCGCTTCGGGCGGGATCGGATCGACACCGAAAAGCCCATCCTCTCGTCCTGGACGCAGTTGATCGATTACTGCCACAGCCAGATGGCCTTCGAGAGCATCGAACACTTCCGCGTGCTGTTTCTCGACAAGAAGAACCGGCTGATCGCGGACGAGGTGCAGCAGACCGGCACTGTCGACCACACACCGGTCTACCCGCGCGAGGTCATCAAGCGCTCGCTTGAATTGTCGGCGACAGCCCTGATCCTGGTGCACAATCACCCGTCGGGAGACCCCGCCCCGTCTGCGGCCGATATCCGCATGACCAAGGAAATCGCGGACGTCGCCAAGCCACTGGGGATCGTGCTGCACGACCACATCATCATCGGCAAGTCCGGCCACGCCTCGCTGCGCGGATTAAGACTGATCTGACATCTTGCGGCCGAACAGGCGATCGCGCATGGCATGCACCGATCGCAACAGCAGCTTGACCTTGTCATTGGCCTTGGCCTGGGCCCGCAGCCGCTGGTAGGCGCGGTGACCCGCGACGACCAGCGCGCCGGCGGGGGTGAGCGCCACATAGTGCTGCCGCAGGGCAATCTGGACATTGCACCAGTGGCGCTTCTCGTCCGTATACCCGCACCCCATGTCGAAGACGGCAATGCCCTGGTCGAAGACGGTCTGCATGACCCTGAGCAGACATTGCTTGCCCGGCGAGCCTGTCTGGACGCGTTCGCATGTCGCCATCGACGAGATCAGGCAGAACATCCGGTCGCCATGCACGATATTGTAGCGCACGGCGACTATCTCTCCGTCGAGGCGGAGGACGTGCAGCCGCACATCGATGCCGGAGGCCGGATCGAGGGCGGCCCGGTAGAAGCCCTCGAGATCATCGGCCACGAAGGCATCGCGAATACCCTGCTGCCGGAAGCGGGCCGAGCGCTGCGCGAACATGATGTCCACGGCGCGGCGCGCCTCCTCGAGGTCAGTGACCTGCTCGAAGCCGACCTCGCCCAGGGCAGCCAGGCGATCCCCCTGCTGGCGGTCATGCTTGCGGCGCGACCGGCTGCGCTGCTCGCTGTCGCATTGCTCCCAGGAGGAGAACTGCGCGCGGTAGAGCGTCTCCACCGGAAGGCTCGACCCGAAACCGTCGAATAGGCCCTCGTGGCCCTCGATGCCAACCGGAATGGTGCGCAGATAGACGAGATCCGCGCCCTTCAGGGACGACGTCATGGCCTCCCAGAACGCTGCGCGGTCCGTCGGCGCAAGGCCCGCCAGCCGGCCATAGTCGGCAACGGGCGCATAACAGCCGGCCTGGGGCCCCGGAAACCAGGTGAAGAGCCGGACGCCATGGACGCGCTTGCGGTGCAGCGGCAGGATGGCGACAGGCTCGCCATTGATCGAGCCGACCACATAGAATTGTGCCGCCTCGGCAATCCGGCGCTCCCGGACCCATAGGCGGATGAAATCATAGCTTTGACCCGGGGATTCGATTCTCCCCGCGCTCAGGTGTCGCCAGATGGGTTCAACATCCTCGATGCGGTGGAAGACCTCCACCGAAACGGCGTGCAGCGCCGCCGGCGCATTCGCCTGCCTGTGCAAGGCCTCGTCGATTTGGTTCTCTGCCCAGGCGAGGGGCTGACTTTCCGCGTTCACGAGTGCTCCGCGCTCTTGCCCAAATTCGACGCCACTCTGGTCGCGAGGGGTAAACCGCGTCTGAATTTCGACCGGCAAAAACAGATTGCACTCACTAAAGCGTGAACAGGGTTAACCCGTACCTACGTCTCGCCCCCCTTTGTCCGGAAAAATCCCAAGCCTCATCCGAAGTTGGCCAGCACCGGAAAGGTTTCCAGGAACCAGTAGGAGATGCGGGTGAAGTTGCCCGTCAGGAACAGCACCCCGGTCAGGACAAGCAGGCCGCCCATGACTTTTTCGACCACGCCAAGGTGCTTCTTGAAGCCGTTGAAGAAGGTGAGGAATGGGCCGATGGCGATGCCGGCGAGAAAGAAGGGAATACCCAGGCCCAGTGAGTAAAGCCCGAGCAGGGACGCCCCTTCCCACGCCGTTTCGCGGCTGGCCGCAACCGACAGGATCGCCGCCAGAACCGGCCCGATGCACGGCGTCCAGCCGATGGCGAAGGCCAGGCCCAGCAGGAAGCCGCCCAGAGGACCGGAGGCCGCCCCGGGACCATTGTGGCGGAGCTGCCGGTCAAGAATGCCGATGCGGAAGACCCCGAGGAAGTGCAGGCCCATGGCGATTATCACCACGCCGGCTATGGGCGTGAGTATGGGCAGGAGCTGACGGAACACCTGTCCAAAGGCCGTGGCCGTTGCGCCCAGGGCAATGAATACGACAGAGAACCCGAGGATGAAGAAAATGGAAGTCAGCGCGACCCGCGCCGTCAGCTTTCCGGCTGAGCCTGATACGGCCTCGGCCCGCAACTGGTCGTAGCTCGCCCCGCTCATATAGGTGAGATAGGGCGGCACGAGCGGCAAAACGCAGGGGCTGAGAAAGCTTAGCACACCGGCGCCGATCACCAGGGGCAGGGAAAATTCCACGTCTGACGCTCCATGTTGCCGCGCTTGGTTTAGCGCCCCGCGCGCAGAAGGCAATGAGCCCCTTGGCCGCATCGCGGGGAAGTGAGGACATGCAAGGACGCCGCCTCGCCATTTCGGCTATCGGTTGCACGGTAACGAACGGCCAGTAACCCTTCCGAACAAATAGAATGAGCAACTGGCCGCTCGTCACGGAAACACGGTTTTTTCACGGGTCCGGATTCAGGCGGTACCGTTATTGCAGGTCCGGTTGCCGAGCTTCTACCCGCGTAGAGAGGCGCCCCGTCTCCCACCCACAGACCGTCACCCTCGGCCTTGAGCCGAGGGCACTACACTGGACGATGCGATCCCAAGATCAGTCCGTTCAGACTGGCTTCGTCCCGCAGCGCCCATGCCCGAGGCCCGAAGTACAGCGCCCTCAAAGGTGCGGCAATCCAAGCCACTATTGCTCGAGAATTTGATGGGCATCAACGCCATGGCCGCGTCGATCCGCCACAAAGTGAGACCCCCAATTTGGAAGGAGCTCACAAATGAAGCGCGTCCCCGCAATTGGATTTGCTGCCCTGATAACGTGTGTGCTGGCGGTTTCACCCGCCGTGGCTCAGGTCGGTTTCGGTCCCGGCTACGGCATGATGCCCGGCTATGGTCCTGGCATGATGGCCGGCCCCGGCTACGGCTATGGGCCGGCCATGATGGGGCAACCAGGACGAGGTCGTTCCATGATGATAGATGTCAACGAAGACGGCGTCGTCAGCGACGAAGAGGCTGCATCAGCTGCCGACGACGTCTTCACTGCCATGGACACGGACGACGATGGCTTTGTGACCTTGGATGAATACCTTGCTATTCGGATGGGGAGGCAGACGGGGTACAATCCCGACCGTCAGGAGGCTATGCAGCAGGCAAAGCAGGAGCGCTTTACCGGTATGGATCCCGACGGCGATGGCAAGGTCTCCAAGGAGGAATTCCTCAGGGCAGCCCAGGCCCATCATGAAGCTTCTGATGCCGATGCCGACGGCAAGGTGTCGCCTTGGGAACACCGGCACCAGAACTGGAACTGAATACGGGAACAGAGCGGGGACGCCGACGACGCAAAAGTTGGCGGCCCTGCCATGCCAGCCTTCCTTCGCTGCGAGCAACGAGGTACTGGGTTCAAAGGATTACGACGCAAGCTAGGCCAGAGGTGGGGACCTCGACCTATCGACAGGACCGCGATAGCGGGCCGGGAACCTTTTCCCCGGCCCTGACCAGCGTTTGCCCATGGCCTCAGCCGTGCGCTGCGGCAACGTCGATGCGAACCGCTTCTGCCGCGGTGGCTATATACTGGATATCAGCCTGGCTCAGGTCGTCGGCGCCGACGATGACTGCCAGTGCCAGGACCGTATCGTAACTCACCGGGAGAGTCTTGTCTGACGCGGTGCCGATCAGAATGGCGGCCAGTTCCAGGTTGGATGCAGGCTCTACTCCTGGCAGGCCAGTGTCCCCTTCGACCCAAAGCTCCTCAAGCAGGGCGAGGTTTTGCAGGGGCGAGTCGATGATGGCAAAGCCCTCATCGTTCCAATGTGCCAGGACATAGTCTCCAAAGTCTTCCGCACTCATTTCATAGAGCGACGCCAAGTCCGGGTCGAATGTGGCGATCACTTCGTCGAGAGCCTGGTCAAGAACTTGGTCGGGGCTACGGATGACGCTGAGACGTCCAAGATCGACCTCAGGAATGCCTTCCTGTGCCCAAGCCGGCTTGCCGCCGCGGTCTTCGCCGGAAGGCTGACCTGCATTGGGACCCTGAGCATCAGAGTCTTCGCTGGGCCCGCCCTGACCCTGGTCTGATCCACCAGGACTTTGGCCGCCACTATCGTTGCCCCCCGGGCCGCCCTCACCGGCACTGTCGTTCCCGCCCGGACTACCCTGGCCCTGGCCGGCGCCGCCGCCCTGCTGGGCGAATGTCGGGGTTAGGATCAAGGAAGCAGAGCCTAGAAGGATTGCGGATGCGGCGGCAACTCCGAGCAGCCGACGATGAGTGCGTTTGAACATTGTGTCGCTCCATTCAGCGTGTCCGACGATCTGAAACCGTCTTCCGATGCTCCTTTCTCTAGCTACTCGGAGGCGATGGGATTTGACGGTCGTCAATCAGCCCCATTCAATTCAGACAACGCGCAGCTACTGCGCTCCAGCACCCCCATCGCAGGGGGCCCCAACGACAATTGACAGGCTCCGGAAGGAGTCGCGCGCGTGAGAAGCTTCTGGCAACCGACCAAGGCTAGCGGTGACTTCTACGCTTCACCGGAGAAGGGCAGATTGTCTGCAATCTGCCCCGAACGCCGCCATAGATGGCTGCTGACCGCAAGCGCCAGTTGAAACCTGCCACCCGCCCCCACCCAAAGTCCCACCGTCCCGCCCCTTGCCCCTGCCCCAATCCCACGCTACAGCACCGGCGAACCCGCTTGAGCTGAGGTGAAGATGACGTCGTCGCGTCCGCTGCGCATTGCCCCATCCATCCTGTCCGCCGATTTTTCGCGGCTGGGGGATGAGGTCAGGGCAATCGTCGACGGGGGCGCCGATTTTATCCATGTCGACGTGATGGACGGGCATTTCGTGCCCAATATCTCGTTTGGCGCGCCGGTGATGAAATCCATCCGCGGCGTCACCGACAAGGTCTTCGACGTGCACCTGATGATCGCGCCGGCGGACCCTTACCTGGCCGATTTCGCCAGGGCAGGCGCCGATATCATCACTGTTCATGCCGAGGCCGGTCCGCATCTGCACCGCTCGCTGCAGGCGATCCGCGCTTTGGGCAAGAAGGCTGGCGTGGCGCTCAATCCGGCAACGCCCGTCTCGGCCATCCAGCATGTCATCGACGATTGTGACCTGGTGCTGGTGATGAGCGTCAATCCCGGCTTTGGCGGGCAGAGTTTCATCCCCGAAAGCCTCAACAAGCTGCGCCAGGCCAAGGCGCTGATCGGCGGGCGGGATATCGACCTCGAGGTGGATGGCGGGGTGACCGCCGACAATGCCGGCGAGATCGTGCGTGCCGGAGCCAATGTGCTGGTGGCCGGCTCCTCGGTCTATGCAGGCAACGACCCGAAAACCTATGCCGGACGGATCAAGGCGATCCGCGACGCAGCGACGGGGATGGTGGT
>CBFGPB010000121.1:0-7517 GCA_965650545.1 uncultured Devosia sp.
CCGAAGATATGCTCCACACCCTGATCCGTCAGCGCCTGGATCACCATTTCCGCGCCGGTCATTTTTTCGGCCATTTGCGCTTTCCTACTCCTCGGGCCCGCCGTACCGGGCGTTACGTCCTTGCCGCCTTAAAACCGCTTTGCTGGAAAAAAGGCAATAAAAAAGGCCCCATTCGGGACCTGTTTTCGGCGCACCAGCTCGTCCGCGGGGTGTTACCCCACGTTGCCGATGCGCCTACCTACTACGAGAATGAGTGCCCGCACGGGACTGCTCCAAAACTTTCAGACGGCGCATTGATAAGGGCAGTGTCACGCCCAAGTCAAGTCGCCATGCATCCATGACCCCGCCCGGGGCGGTTTCTGGTGGAGACCGGCGAGCGCACGCCAATTGGGGGCTGGCAGCAGCCCGCTGAGATGATAAGGCGGACCAACGCCATTTATGACAGTTTGATGACATGAGCAAAAGCGCGCTCGACAAGGACCTCCAACAGGTTTCGGGCTACGAAACGGCCACCCATGACCTGGGTCGCTCGCTTGCAGCGCCCGGCATCGCTCTGGTGTTCCTGCTGCTGGCGGGCGTATGGGCCGCCTTTGCCATGGGTCAGGGCCCAAGTACCTACGTCGTCGTGATCGGCGCGCTGATCGCGGGCTATATGGCGCTCAATGTGGGCGCCAATGACGTGGCCAACAATATGGGCCCCGCAGTCGGCTCAAGGGCCCTGACCATGGTCGGCGCCCTTGTCATCGCGGCCATATTCGAAGCGGCCGGCGCCCTGCTGGCAGGCGGCGACGTGGTCAACACCGTCGCGCGCGACCTGCTGATCTCGCCTGAAATGGAGCCCCGCATCTTCATCGTCGTGATGATGGCGGCCCTGCTCGCCTCGGCCCTGTGGGTTAACCTGGCGACCTATATCGGTGCGCCGGTTTCGACTACGCATGCCGTGGTTGGTGGCGTGGTGGGCGCGGGCATCGCCTCGACCGGCTTCGCGGTCGTCAACTGGCCCATGATTGGCGCCGTGGCGGCGAGCTGGGTCATTTCGCCAGTCCTGGGGGGCATTTTTGCCGCTCTGTTCCTGGTGATCATCCGCGTCACCATCACCACCCGACTCGACAAGATCACCTCTGCCCGCATCTGGGTGCCGATCTTCGTGGCTGCCATGACCGGCATCTTCGCCATGTATCTGGCGACCAAGGGCCTGAGCCGCGTCTGGAAGCCGGGCTGGGGCACCACTTTCGCGCTGGGCATCGCGTTCGGACTGCTGGGCTGGGTCGCGGCCATGCCCTGGGTGCGGCATCAGTCGCGCCACATGGAGAACCGCAAGAAGCACGTGGCGAACCTGTTCCGCCTGCCGCTGATTGTTTCAGCCGCACTTCTCTCCTTCGCGCATGGCGCCAATGACGTTGCAAATGCCATCGGTCCCTTTGCCGCGATCGTCACCACTGTTCAGACCGGCCACGGCGAAGTGGCTGGCATCGCCCTGCCCTTCTGGGTACTGGCGATAGGCGCCATCGGAATATCCCTGGGCCTGGCGCTGTTCGGACCGCGCCTCATTCGCACGGTGGGCGAGCAGATTACCAAGCTCAACGAGATTCGCGCCTTCTGCGCGGCCCTGTCCGCAGCGGTGACGGTGCTGATCGCGTCCGCATTCGGCATGCCCGTATCGTCGACCCATATCGCCGTCGGCGCCGTGTTCGGCGTGGGATTCCTGCGCGAGTACATTTCGCGTCGCGATATGGAATTCACCGCCATCCCGGTCAATGCCCGGCATGTCGACGCCACACAGCTCAATGCTACGCCCGAGGAGGCGCTTGCCAATGCACGCCAGGCCGAGACGCGCCTGCTTGTGCGGCGTCACCACGTCTATTCGATTGCCGCAGCCTGGGTCGTCACAGTCCCGGCCGCGGCCCTGCTCTCGGCCCTGCTGTTCTGGGCCATTCGCCTGCTGGTCGGCTGAAGGGGCTGGACTCTACTTGCCGACGACCTGCGCATGCAGGCTCGTCGCTAGGCGCTTCAGGATCGGGTCGGCAAGCAGCCGACGGGCCTCGGACAGCGTTGCCCAGTGGCGCAGCCGCTGGTTTTTCTCGCGCCAGTTGTCGTGCTGCTCCGTCACCCTGAGCGGATAAAGGTCGACATCGACCAGGATGGCCCCATCGCCCCCGGTGCTGGCGCGATAGCTTCCAACCGCCTGCGGGGAGACCTCTCCGGACACACCGGCTTCCTCAAGGGCCTCAAGGGCCGCGCTATCCCACGGGGTCGTATTGGGCTCGACGGCCCCCTTGGGGAATATCCACTTGCCGCTGCGCCGCGAGGTAATCAGCAGGAAGGCGACGCGCCCGTCGACCACGGCATAGGGCATGGCGCCCGCCTGGCGTAGGTCGCCGGAGGTTTGAACCCGGGGGCTCCAGTGCTTGAGAAATTCGCGCATTGAATGGTCCGCTGGCAATCGGTCTGTCGGCTCTGTCGCACAGCCGCACCGATGGAGTCCACCGCGGCAAGAGAAAGGGCCCCGCAGGGCCCCTTCAATCCTGGGGATTAGCTCAGCAGGGTCAGCTCGGTGGCCGATACCTTGCCATCGCGGCCGGTCTGCAGTTCGTAGCTGACCTTGTCGCCTTCATAGAGGCCCTGCAGGCCCGAACGCTGCACGGCGGAAATGTGGACAAATGCGTCCTTCTCGCCGTTGTCGGGCGAGATGAAGCCGTAGCCCTTGGTGGTGTTGAAAAACTTCACGGTACCGGTGATGGCGGCCATCGGTATGGTCCTCTTGGTCTGTTGTGCCGCAAAAGCGGCGGAAGGGTTCGTCCGAGACGTGCAATTCCCGGACTTACGATTCACGAGATCAGGAGGTAGCCAAGTTTCCGGGCGAGCCGGTCGTTCAGATAGCGCAAGACAAGTGGCACGTATGGTCTAATTATCTCTGTTTGCTGCGACATTTTCAAGACCGCAGTCCACTCGCGCCGGAGCATGCGACCGCGAAAAAGAACACCCGGTTGGGGGCAACCGGGTGTCTGGCGCCTGGGGGCGCTTGGCCGCAGGGGGCGCTGCGGCATGGGGGAGTGACTTAGCCGCGCGGACAGGCGTCGATATACTGGGTGCCGTCCGGACGGCGATAGACGCAACGATCGCGGCTGGTGCCATAATAGCCGAGCAATTCACCCGCCGCCGCACCAGCAACAGCGCCGATGCCAGCGCCGACAGCCGTGCCTACCACGTTGCCGCCGGTGGCCGTCGCGCCGATGATGCCGCCGCCAATCGCACCCACGGTGGCACCCTGCTGGGTGGTGGTGCAGGCAGCCAGTGAGAGTGCCGTGGCGACGATGATCAGGATCTTGTGCATGAAATTCCTCCAACGAGATGCTCGCACGGGGAAATGCACGACCCTGTGAATGGTTCCGCAGCAGTTTTAATCTTTATTAAGTCAAGCCCCGCGCCAGTTCAGCACGCCGGCCAGGGATAAGCCCAGCCAGCCTAGGATCATTGCCCCGCCACCGAGGGGAGCGGCGCCGGGGAAGAGACCATGGCCAAGCCATTGCCGCAGGGCGAGGTCTCCGCCAAAGACCAGCGTGCCCACCGCCAGCACGCTGCCGGCCACGAGGATGGCCCTTCCCCGGCCATGCAATGCGAGGGCCACGAGTACGGGAGCGTGGGCGAGGAAGATCATCGCCATGGCCGACAGATTGCGGCTTTCGCCGTGGGAGGCACCGGCCGAAGCAGCCACACCTGACGCACCGATCAATCCGGCCAGAACCAGCAATACCTTCGGCAATGACGCCATGATTGACCTCTTGCGGAAATCTCGCGGCTTTCCCGGCGCCACGGATTGGACTACAGCATGGACCGCGAGTGAGAGATACGACAATGAGTGAGAACGTCGCGCCGGCCAGTCCGGCGCCGGTGGCGCAGCCATCCATTGGCGGATGGGGCGCGGAATTTCGCGCCACCTTCGCGCTGGCATGGCCGCTGGTCATTGCCCAGGTTGCCCAGAACGCCCTTCAGGCCACCGACGTTATCATGATGGGCTGGCTGGGACCTGAGGCATTGGCTGCCGGGACGCTGGCCAACAGCTTCATCATGCCGCTCTTTCTATTCGGCGTGGGCGTAGTCGGGGCTGTCGCCCCCCTCACGGCCCAGGCACGTGGGCGGCGTGACATCAAGGCTGTACGCCGGGTCGTCCGCCAAGGCTTCTGGGCCGCCATCCTGCTGGCTCTGCTCCTCGTGCCGATCATGCTGCAGTTCCGGACCATCTATGGATGGCTGGGTCAGGATCCGGCGCTGGCTGCACGCGCCGAGCAATATGTCCAGATCGCCCTCTTCATGCTGGCGCCTGCCATGGGCGTCATCGTGTTGCGTTCGCTCCTATCCACTTTCGAGGCGACCCGGGTCATCCTGTTGATCACTGTGGGCGGCGTTATCTTCAACGCCGGCGCCAACTACCTTCTGATGTTCGGCCATCTGGGCCTGCCACGCCTTGAACTGCGCGGTGCGGCGCTGGCGACCGTGCTGACAAACCTTTTCATGCTAGGCCTCATGCTGACCTATGTCCTGCGTCAGCGGCGGCTCAAGCGGTTCCACATTCTCATGCGCTTCTGGAAGCCGGACTGGCCGCGTTTCCGTGAAATCTTCCGCATCGGCACACCGATCGGGCTGACTGTCTTGGCAGAAGTGGGGTTGTTTTCGGCCGCGGCCATTCTCATGGGACGTCTGGGTACTGACGAACTGGCCGCCCACGCGGTGGCCCTCCAATGCGCTTCGCTGGCCTTCATGGTGCCGCTGGGCATGGGCATTGCCGCCACCGTTCGGGTTGGCATTGCCTATGGCCGCAAGGACGCCACGGGCATCCACAAGGCCGGATGGGCCAGTTTCGCGCTCGGCACCGGCTTCATGGCGGTCTCGGCCCTCGCCTTCATCGTCTTTGGTCCAGCGATCGTATCGGTCTTCCTTGATCCCGCCCTGCCCGAGAACCGCAATGCCCTGAGCTTTGCCGCGACCTATCTCGTCATTGCCGGCATATTCCAATTGGCCGACGGCGCCCAGGTTGTGGCGGCCCATGCCCTTCGTGGCCTCAGTGACACCAAGGTGCCCATGATCATCGCCATCTTCGGCTATTGGCTTGTCGGCCTGCCCGTCGCCTGGTTGCTGGGCTTTACCCTTGGCCTACGGGGTATCGGCATCTGGATCGGTCTGGCGACGGCACTGCTTTTTGTGGCCGTTCTTCTCATGGGACGCTTCGCGCTCCGGGAGCGGCTTGGCCTACTGGAGGGCCTCAAGCGGTAAGCGGTGCCCCGCCAAGCCCAAGGCGGGGCCAGTCGCCCATGCGGTTGCGGAACCACGTGCGTTGGCGCTTGGCATATTGATGCGTGGCAATCGTGGCCAGCGTCATGGCTTCCTCGCGGGTGCACAGGCCATCGAGCCAGTCTGAAATCTCACGGACGCCAATGGCCTTCATGACCGGCAGGGACGGATCGAGTTTCTGGGCCCGCAATGCCTCGACTTCCTCAATAGCGCCGTTGTCGAACATGGCGGCAAAGCGCCGGGCGATCCGGTCGCGCAGCACGTCGCGATCCGGGTTGAGTACCATGCGCTCCAGCGCCCACCCCTCCAGCAGCCCAGGCTCCTGATCGCCCTGAAAACTGGAAAGCGGCCGGCCCGTTGCGCGCTTGACGGCAATCGCGCGCGTGACCCGCTGCGGGTCAGCAACCTTGAGGCGCGCGGCTGTACCCGGATCCTCAGCCGTGAGCAGGGCCATGCGGCCGGGCTCATCAAGGGCTTGAATCTCCTGTTGAACTTCAAGGGTGAATTCGTCCGAAATCTCGGGGACATCGGCGAACCCGTTGGTGAGCGCCTCGAAGTAAAGTCCCGTTCCACCAACGAAAACCAGCTCGCGGCGAGGATCGACCTCCTTCAGAACCGCATCGACCGCCCGTACCCACTGCCCGGTCGAAAAGCGTTCCGATGCCGGCACGATTCCGTAGAGCCGGTGCTCGGCAAGGGCCTCGTCTTCCGCGCCGGGCCGCGCCGTGACGACCCGTAGCGTGTCATAGACCTGCATGGAATCGGCATTGATGATCAGCCCGCCGGATGCCCGTGCGCGCGCCAGCGCCAGCGCCGACTTGCCGCTGGCAGTCGGACCCGCTATCAGCACTGCGCGCCTCTGGCCTGTCACCGAACGCTCCCGAAAGTTGCTGCCACCATGCCGGTTCTCTCGCTCATCGCCAATCCCGCCGATCCCGAGCTGGATCCGGCCCTGGCCCAGGCCGTATTGGCCCAGACGGGCGGAGAACTCAACTGGCTGAGCCATGGCGTCGCCTGCGATATCCTTGAGCCGACAGCGCCACAAGCCCTTGATCTGGCACGCGATATTATCGGCCGCAGGGCCGTCGATGCCAATGTGGTGCCCGGCGAGGGCCGGCGCAAGCAGGTGCTGGTGGCCGACATGGATTCCACCATGATCGAGCAGGAATGCATCGACGAGTTGGCGGCGGCGCTCGGCCTCAAGGCGCAAGTGGCTGAAATTACTGACAAAGCCATGCGCGGCGAACTCGATTTCGAGCAGGCGCTGGATACCCGTGTTGCCCTGCTCAAGGGGCTAGAGCGTTATAAAATCGAGGAAATCCGCCGCGAGGCGATCACGCTGGCGCCGGGCGGGCGAGCCCTGGTGCAGACCATGAAGGCCTATGGCGCCTATACGTCCTTAGTGTCTGGCGGATTTACATTTTTTGCCGATTACTTCGCCAAAAGGATCGGCTTCGATGAGGCGATTGCCAATGTGCTGGAATTCGATGGCGAGCGGCTGACCGGTACGGTCCGCAAACCCATCGTCGACAAGAACACGAAGCGGGAGCGGCTCCTGGACCTCGCAAATGAACGAGGTCTGAACCCGAGCCAGACCATGGCCGTGGGTGACGGCGCCAATGACCTCGACATGATCGGCGCGGCTGGATTCGGGGTGGCGCTGCATGCCAAGCCGGCGGTCGCGGCTGCGGCCGGAATCCGGATCGACCACGGCGACCTCACCGCCCTGCTCTATCTGCAGGGATATAGCGAGGACGATTTCGTGCGCTAATTTGCTGGCAGACTGTTAGCGCCAACGTCGCTTTACGTGAACAAGACAAAGGGCCGGTGCAGATGTCTGCACCGGCCCTCGCTATTTCGCGCGTCCGACCGACTTACTGGCTGGTCGCCGGAGCGGCATCCTCGGTCGGCGCCGGAGCCTCTGTACCCTGTGTCGGCGCGAGTTCCGTGCCGTCCTCCAGCGTCATGGTCGGCGCCACGGTTTCTTCGATCCCCAAGCCATCCAAAGCAGGCTCGTCGGTGCCGAGCACGTCCGGGGCCGCCTGCGGAGCGATAGGCGTGGCGAAGGTCGTGCTGGCCGGCGGCAGTTCGCCATTCGAACCGAAGTAGCGGAAGAAGGCGCTGTCGGGCGAGAGGACCATGGTGGTGCCGGAATTGCCCAGGGCCGTACGGTAGGATTCCATCGAGCGATAGAACTCGAAGAATTCCGGATCCTGCCCATAGGCCTG
>CBFGPB010000122.1:0-7491 GCA_965650545.1 uncultured Devosia sp.
TGACGGGGATGGATGGGAGTATGGGGGAGGGAATTGGGGCGGGGATATTTTGTTTGAGCTGTTCCTGGTTCGGCGTTGTCTGGGACAGCATAGGCCGGCGCGAAGCGCGGATAGTGGGGACCTGCAGGGGAAGGCCTCTCGGCGCCGATAGGGGCGGAGCTCTCAAAGAACCATTGCCGACCCCACAAAGGTACAGTTATATATAACAAGTCAAAATTATCTATAATTCACGAGGAGTGAATCATGACCCCGTCACCTGAGCAGGTACTTCCCGCGAGCGGGCCGTTGAAACTGGCCGAAAGGTCAATGGCGTGGAAGGCCGGAGCCGTTGTATTGGGAACACTGTTCCTGGCTCTGTCGTCCTATGTCGAGGTGCCCATGGTGCCGGTGCCCATGACCATGCAGACCTTCGCCGTCACCATGGTCGGCGCGCTCTACGGCTGGCGCCTGGGCGGCCTGACGATTGTGGCATGGCTGCTGGAAGGCGCGCTTGGCCTGCCCGTGCTGGCCGGCGGCGCGTCCGGCGCCCAGCATTTCCTCGGCTCGACCGGTGGCTATCTCTTCGCCTTTCCGGTCTGCGGCATGCTGGTCGGCTGGTTGACGGAACGCGGTTGGAACGGATCCCGTCCGGTCCTGGCCTTTGCAGCTGCGCTGCTGGGCAACATGGCCTGCCTGGTCCTCGGCGCCTCCTGGCTGGCCGTGCTCATCGGTGTTGAGCCTGCCATCGTCCATGGCGTCCTGCCCTTCATCGTCGGCGGCGTCCTCAAGTCAGTGCTGGCGGCCGCTTGCCTCGCCGGCGTTCAGCACTGGTCGACCCGTTGACGGTCCGGCTTCGGGCACATCACCTATTGTGCCTCATGACCTATATCGGCAGGGGTTATACCCCTGCCTTTACGGAAAACTACGACAGCATCGTCACCCGGCTCGGTGCGGGAGAAGCGATCGAACTGGTCGACGGACCCGACGATATCTGCGGTCCGCTGCTGGGCGTGGCCAATACGCATTGTCACAATGCCAGCGTGCGCGAGCGCGACCGCCTGGCGCGCCTGGCCGTGTCCAAGCGCCTTGGACTCGACGATCTCGATGGTCTGGTCCTGGCAAAACCGACCCTTGCCGAGTTACGCACCGCTTTTCGAGCAGGGTCTACGCGTGCTGCCTGTACTGGCTGCGAGTGGTCGACCCTCTGCGACAGCGTGGCCGACCAGTCGTTCGCGGGGGTGCGCCTGACCTGAATTGCGACACTGTTGCCTTCGCGCAACAGTGTCCGGCGCTTGTCGCAAGCGTCAATCTCCCGTACCAAGTTACCGCTCCGCTGGAGGATCAAGAAGACAAAGGCTTGTCGGGACTTCGCGCCTGTTCCCAGACTGCCGCCATAATGAAGCCTAGCGCAGGATTTAACTGCCCCCGATGCGTCACGTTCTTGCACTCGCGATCTGTCTTGCGTTCGCGCTGTCCGGCCTTGTCTCCGCCAGGGCCTTCGAGGTCATTTCCGTCCCCGAAGATGTCAACGCGGTCAACCTCTCCGATGTCGTGGAAATCGTGCCCGGGCAGGACGGACGCGTGCAACTGTCCACCGCACCCGACGCCGACGGCATCATCCGGCGCATCGAAGTTCTGGCCAGTGAGCCGGGCACCAATCCCTATTTCGCCCTGATCGCGCTGCGCAATGACAGCGACCAGCAGATTCAGCGCCTGCTCGTCGCCCCCTTCTTCCGGCTGCCCGGCTCGGGTGTTTTCCAGCCCGATCTGGGTGGAAGCCGCGTCACCGCCATCACGCCCAGCGCCGGCATCCGGCCAGTGCGGGTGAGCGATCCCGAAGCGGACGTGTTCGAGGTGACGCTCGATCCCGGCGCCACCATGACCGTCATCGTGGAACTGGCCAGCGACGATCTCGCTGAATTCTACCTCTGGGAGCCCGGCGCCTATCGCGACTACGTCAACTCCTTCACGCTCTTCAGGGGTGTCGTGCTGGGCGTGGCTTCGCTGGCGGCGGTGTTCCTCACCATCATGTTCGTGGTCAAGGGAAGGGGCGTGTTCCCCGCAACTGCAGCCTTTGCCTGGGCCGTTTTGGCCTATCTCTTGATCGATTTTGGCCTGTTGGGCCGCATCCTGGGCCTCTCGGCCAGCGGCATCCAGCCCTGGCGCGCGGCGGCCGAGGCCGGTATCGCCACGACCCTGGCTGGCTTTCTGTTCATCTATCTCAACCTGCATCGCTGGCATCTGCGCTTCATTCACCTGGCGCTCGGTCTTGCCGCGCTTTTCCTCGCGCTCTTCCTATTCGCCTTCTTCCAGCCCGCCATTGCCGCCACCATTGCCCGGCTGGTTCTGGCCCTGCTCGGCATTTCGGGCTTCTTCCTCATCCTGCTCCTGGCGCTGCGCGGCTATGACCGGGCCGTTCTCATGGTGCCGACCTGGATCATCCTGATCGCCTGGCTGTTCTATGCCTGGCTGGTGATTTCGGGGCAGGTGACCAATGACGTGGCCCAGCCGGCGGTGGGGGGCGGGCTTGTGCTCATCGTCATGCTGCTGGGCTTTACCGCGGTGCAGCATGCGTTCTCGGAGGGACAGGTTTCCATTGGCACGCTGAGCGAGGTGGAGCGCCGCGCGCTGGCCCTCACGGGCTCGGGGGATTTTGTCTTTGACTGGAATATCGAGCGCGACCGCGTGACGGTCAGCGACGAACTGGCCATAAGGCTGGGAGAAAAGCGCGGCGCCCTGCGCGGCGCCATCAAGCGCTGGCTCGACCGTGTCCACCCCGATGACCGCGACCGCTTCCGCACCGCCTTCGACACGCTGGTCGAGTTGCGGCGCGGCAAGGTTTCCGCGGATATGCGGGTCGCCGGGCACGACGGCAACTACCGCACCTTCCGCATGCGCGTGAAACCGGTCCTGGGTGGCGACGGCCAGGTCAATCGCATCGTGGGCACCCTGCAGGACGTCACCGAGGACCGCGCCTCGCGCGAGCGCCTTCTGCATGACGCTGTGCATGACAGCCTTACGGGCCTACCCAATCGGCAGCTCTTCCTCGACCGGCTGGAGCGGGCGCTTGTGCGCGCTCGCACGCCGGGCGGCACCAAGCCGGCGGTGTTCCTGATCGATATCGATCGCTTCATGGAACTGGAGGAACGCATCGGCCATTCGGCGGGGGATTCGGTGCTGCTGGCCATTTCGCGCCGCATCTCGCGCATCATGCGGCCGCTCGATACGGTGGCGCGAATCGCCGGTGACCAGTTCGCGGTGATCCTCTCGTCCGAGCAGGCGGCGGCCAAGATTGCCGAGACGGCCGAGCAGATCCGCAAGGCGCTCAAGGCGCCGTTCAACTTCGGTGACCGCGACCTGGTTCTGACGGCCTCCATCGGCGTCACCATCTATGACAGCAATCCCTCGACTGCTGCCGATGTGCTGCGCGATGCGGAATTGGCCATGTATTATGCCAAGCGCCTCGGCGGCGACCGCATCGAGGCCTATCGGGCCTCGGCCCGCTCCATCGCCTCCTACAACAAGGCCAGCGAGGAGGACCTGGAGCGGGGCCTCAAGCAGGGCGAACTCCATGTGCAGTTCCAGCCCATCATGGATATCCAGACCGGGCAGATTGCCGGGGCCGAGGCGCTGATGCGCTGGAACCATCCCACCCGCGGCGTGGTCACGCCGGACGAGTTCGTGCCCCTGGCCGAGCGCTCGGGCCAGATCGAAAAGCTCGGGCGCCTCGCCTTCGAGCAGGCGGCGGCGCAGGCCAAGGACTGGATGACCATGATCGGCCTGCCCGAAGGCTTCTTCATTTCGGTCAACCTCTCGCCCAGCCAGTTGGCCAGCGAAACCCTCCTCTCCGATATGCGCAGCCTAGTGTCGCAGGACAGGGACCTGGCCGGTCACCTCAAGCTCGAAATCACCGAGAGCCAGGTGATGACCAATCCCGAGCACTCCGCCTATATGCTCGAAGCCTTGCGCAATATGGGCCTCGGACTGGCGCTGGACGATTTCGGCACCGGCCATTCATCGCTGAGCTACCTGCACCGTTTCCCGTTCGACACGATCAAGATCCCGGCGCCCTTCGTGCGCATGGGCACGGAGACCGGCATTGCCCATACCCAGGCCCCGATCATCAGGGCCATCGTGGCGCTCGCCAACGACCTCGATCTGATGGTGGTGGCCGAGGGTGTCGAGAATCTCGACGAGATCGATCGCCTGCGCCAGCTCAATTGCCGCTATGCCCAGGGCTTTGCCTTCGGTGCAGCCATGGTGGGTGCCGAGCTGGGCAAGAAGCTTGCCGCGCAGATGGGCAAGTGAGGCGTCGAGCCGTCCGCCTGCAGATCGCTCCGGTGGAGCGGTCTGAGGCGAGAAGGCCGTGAGGGCTATGCTCGAATGGCGGTCCGATCAGCCGTGCCCGGCTTCGCTGCTCAGCGTCGCGCGGGTGATGTGCAGGCTGGCGAGGGCCTGGTCGTAGCGGTGCTCGACCGGCACGTCGAACAGCAGCTCGCGATTGAACGGGACGGTCAGCCAGCCATTGGCGCTGATCTCGTTTTCGAGCTGGCCGGGTGACCAGCCGCAGCAGCCAAGGGCGAAGAGCGCGGCGCGCGGCGCGGGACCGAAAGCCATGGCCTTGAGGATGTCGAGTGTCGCGGTCAGGCCAATGTCCTCGGTGACCTTGTAGGTATTGCCGCTGTGATAGTCGCCCGAATGCAGCACGAAGCCGCGACCGCGTTCCACGGGGCCGCCACGCATGACCGCCCGGTCGCGAATGCTGTCGGGCAGGCGGATCACCGCATCCGGGTCGCCGAGGTCGAGCTCATCCAGAATGTCGGAGAACCGCAGGTTCGCCAATTCGTGATTGACCACAAGGCCCATGGCGCCCTCGGCCCCATGGCCAACAATGAGGATCACGCTTTCGGCGAAGCGCTCATCGGCCATGTCAGGCATGGCCACCAGAAATTGGCCTTCGAGACTGTTCATACCATTATTGTAGGCCCGGGGGCGGGTCATGCCAAGCGCAGCGCGCCATTGGGTCATCACGAAGGGCTGAAGCGGCGCTATCTGGTCGTTCACGTTTAGCTGCGCTAATGGCTCCTCATGAGACACGTGACTGCTGCCATCCTTGCCCTCTGCGCCATGGTCCTGCCCGCTGCTGCGGGCGAAACCGCATGGCAGGAAATGGCCCCCGGGGTCATGGTGCGGCTGATCAGCGCCGGATCGGTGGATGCGGCAGGCAAGGCGTGGTTCGCGCTTGAACTGGACATGCCCGAAGACACCAAGACCTATTGGCGGGTGCCGGGCGAGACGGGCCTGCCGACGGAGCTCGATCTGTCTGCGTCCTCTGGCATTTCAGGTCACGTCCAGCACTGGCCCATGCCGGTTCGCGACGAGACCGATGGCTATCTGGACTATGTCTATTTCGGCCATACCGTCCTGCCGATCGAGATGGACGTGTCCGATCCCGCCGGCATTGTGCAACTCGAGGCGACCCTGGGCATCTGCTCGGACATTTGCGTGCCGGCGCAGGCGCGCCTTGCCCTGCCGGCCCGCGATGAAAAGCCCGACACGGCCAATGGTCTGCGCATCAGACAGGCGCTGGCGGACGTGCCCATCGACTGGCAGCAAGGCCCGGAGCCGGCAGGAGACGCGGTTCTGAGCCCCGATGGCGCTTCTCTTCTGGTCGAAATCGACCCGGCAGTGGTTGAACCCGAGAGCCTCATCGCCGCCGGCGACCTTGATGCCCCCGTCTTTGGTGCGCCGCAAAAAAGCCCTCAAGACAACCTAGTGCTGCTTCCCATCATGGGCAAAACCGACAATAGTGTGCTCGATGGCATGCAGGTCGACCTGTCCTTCATGACACCGATGGGAGCGTTCAAGGTGACCCGGACGGTAGAAGCCGGGGACGATGCGAATGGGGATGTGCCGGACCAATAGGTTCACCAGCCTTGTGTCGCTGGGAAAAGCCGCCTATCGCAGAGACGTTAGTTTTGGAGTAGGGCGGCGCGGCCGCCGAGCATGGGGCAATTTCCACCAATGATCGAACGCGGCAATCCGGTCCCCTCCGTCGGGATCAAGCTGGTCACTGCGGCCGGTGTCGAGGACACCACGAGCGACGCGGTACTGGGGCAGGGCACCGTCGTGCTGTTTTCCGTGCCGGGGGCATTCACGCCCACCTGCCACGTCAACCACCTTCCCGGCTTCGTGGCCAATGCCGCAAAGCTGCGCGCTGCGGGCGTTGACCGTATCGTCTGCGTCGCCGTCAACGACCATCACGTCATGAAGGCCTGGGCGGAGACCTCCAATGCCCTCGCGGATGTGGACTTCCTGGCCGACGGCAACGCGACACTGGCCAAGGCGCTCGGCCTTGCCAAGGACTTCTCCGGATCGGGCATGGGCACACGCTATGCCCGCGCCGCGATGATCATCCGCAATGGCGTGGCCGATGCGGTGTTCGTGGAGGATGCTCCCGGTGTCACCGCCAGCGGTGCCCCGGCCATCCTGATGGCCCTCGAAGCCGCCCCCGCCTGATCGCCAGGAGTTGCACCCTATGACCTCGACCCTGACGACGACGATCCGCTTCTCGGCCATGGCCGGGCTCGCCATCCTGCTGGCGGGCTGTTCCATGGGCTCCATGTTCGGCGGCGGCACGACGACCAGTGCAGACCTGCAGAACGCCACCGCGACGCCCCAGGCCGTCGCCCAGGCCCAAACCAATGCCCTGCCGGTGATTGCCACCGAATGCCCCCCGATCAAGGTGCGCCTCGGCGGCGAGGCCATGTACTATTACGGCAACGGCCGCGTGGGCGATCCCAAGGCACTCCAGTATCAGGGCGTGATCGACGAGACATCGCGCAATTGCGTGGTGTCCAATGGCCAGATCACCGTCAATATGGGCGTCACTGGCCGCGTTCTGCTCGGGCCCGCAGGCACCCAGACCTCGATCAACGCGCCGATCCGCTTTGCCGTCGAACGCGATGGCCAGGCCATCTTCTCGGAGAAGTACACATTGGCTGTGCCGATCACTCCGCCTGCCCAGACGAACGAATTCGTAAAGGTGGTGGAGAACGTGACCATCCCCTATCTGGGTGGCGAGAACATCACCATCTGGGTCGGCTTCGACACCAGGGGCTGAGAGCCGTCCCGAAGGGCAAATCTCTCCAGTGGAGAGATTTGAGGCGAGCAGGCCATGAGAGCTATGCTCGAATGGCGGGACAGTCCTGGACCCCGAGAATGAACAAGGCCCGGAGCTGTCTCCGGGCCTTTTCGTTTATTCGGCTGCCTTGGGCAGATCAGCGGGGCGCTCCCACTTGAGGATCGGCTGCCGCGCCGCCCGCGTTTCGTCGAGGCGCCGACGCGGCGCCTTCATGGGTGCGGCGGTGAAGCGCTCGGCATTGCCTGATTTGGCGTCGGTCGCCAGTTCCGCCATGACGTCGCAGAAGCGGTCGAGCGTCTGCTTGCTCTCGCTCTCGGTGGGCTCGATCAGCATGGCGCCATGCACGACCAGCGGGAAATACATGGTCA
>CBFGPB010000123.1:0-7445 GCA_965650545.1 uncultured Devosia sp.
CTGCTCGACGAAAAGGTCAAGCTCGTCGCCGCGCCGCATTGCTCCAATATCGTGGGCGACATCAACCCCATCTCCGAGATCGCGGCCCGCGCCCACGCCGTCGGTGCTGTGCTCGCCGTCGATGGCGTCAGCTATGCCCCGCATGGCCTGCCGGACCTCGCGGCCCTCGGAGCCGACATCTATTTCTTCTCGGCCTACAAGACCTATGGCCCCCATCAGGGCGTCATGGCCATCCGCCCCGATCTGGCGCTGGCCCTGCCCAATCAGGGCCACTACTTCAACGACGCCAAGCTCCGCTACCGCCTGACCCCGGCCGGCCCCGACCACGCTCAGATCGCCGCCACCGCCGGCATTGTCGACTATCTCGAACAGGTTGCCGCCATCGCCCCCGCCTCGGTCGAAGGCGTCGATCCCTTCCGCCGCGCTCACGCGGCCATGCGCGCCCAGGAAATTGCCCTGGCGACGCCGCTGCTCGATTACCTGCGCAGCCGCAACGACATCCGCCTCATTGGCCCCTCCGATCCGCTGAACCGCGCTCCGACGATTTCCATTCTGGCCAAGGAACCCGGTATCGACATCGCCCGCCGCCTCGCCCGTCACGGCGTCATGGCATCGGGCGGCAATTTCTACGCCGTGCGCCTGCTCGAAGCCCTGGGCATCGATCCGTTCAACCACGGCGTCCTGCGCCTCTCCTTCGTCCACTACACCACGCCCGCCGAAATCCAGAAGCTCATCACGGCCCTCGACGCCGAGCTCTGACACCGGCCCCTCCACACACACGACGCCGCCCTCGGGCTTGACCCGAGGGCCAGTCCTGGCGGACACCCGGGCCACGGCACAGATCGCCAGAGGCCCTCGGGTCAAGCCCGAGGGCGGCCCGGTCAGGGTCCGCTCCTTAGTCCCATAGAGTTAGCCCCCATGTCCCGCCCCCTCGCCTCGCTCCTCCTGCTGCTCTGCACCATGTTCTGGGGCTTTGCCTTCATCGCCCAGAAGTCCGCCATGGACTCCATGGGGCCGCTGACCTTTGCCGGCGTCCGCTTCCTCCTCGGCGGCCTGCTGATCCTGCCGCTGGCCCTGGGCGAAATCCGCCGCAAGGCGGTGAAACTCACGTCCATCCACTGGTTCTTCATCCTGGCCATGAGCACGGTGTTCTTCCTCGGCTCCTGGCTGCAGCAGGCGGGCCTGGCCACCACGACGGCCACCAATGGCGGCTTCCTCACCGGCCTCTATGTCTTCTTCGTGCCGCTACTCGGCTTCCTGCTCTTTCGCACCCGGCCTCACCCGATCATCTTTGTCGGCGTGCCGCTGGCGCTGGTCGGCATCTACTTCCTCAATGGCGGGGGACTGCAGAGCTTCAACAGCGGCGACTGGCTCATCGTGGGCAGCGCGGTCTTCTGGGCCATGCACGTCATCCTGCTCGGCCACGTGGCGCGCCTCACCGGCCTGCCCATCTTCATCTCGGCGATCAGCTTCCTCTTTGCGGGCCTCTTTTCCGGCGCCATCGCCCTCGGCACCGAAGCGCCCACCCTTGAAGCCATTTCCTCGGGCTGGATCGAGATCGCCTATGCCGCCGTGCTCTCGACCGCCGTCGGCTTCACCCTGCAGGCCATCGGCCAGCAGCATGTGCCGCCCGCCAATGCCGCGATCATCCTCTCCGCCGAGAGCCTGTTCGCCGCTCTGGGCGGTGCCGTCGTGCTGGGCGAGCGCCTGCCCATGGTCGGCTATGCCGGCGCCACGCTGATCTTTGCCGCAATCCTGCTGGTCGAGGCCGTGCCCGCCCTATGGGCCCGCCGCAAGGTCCACGAGCCACGGACGGTGAACTGACCTACTGCTCGTACCGATACATCTGGTAGGTCTTGCAGATCACGAAGGCGACGCAGCCCTTGAGCGTGATCTGGTTGGCGCTGACCTGGGTGATCGTGCCCGATGCCCGCTGCCCGTAGATGTGCAGGTCGCCCTTCCACTGGTTGGGGCGGGTCTGCGGCGCGTGGTCGATCAGCAGCGTGTTGAGATAGGGCAGGTTTTCCGCATTGTCAGCGCCATTGCCCAGCCAGACGAGTTCGGCGCAAAGCTGGGTGCCGTCACCGCACAGCGTCACGTCATAGCGCGAGTCGCGCATCTCGATTTCCCACAGGCCCACGGGCGATGCACTTGCCGGCACGATGGCGCCCAGCCCAATTGCAAGTGCAAGGCCAAGACGGGCAAGTTTGGTCATTCCGGGCTCCTCGTAGATCGACATTGAATTAGTGTCCGAACCAGCCTGAACCGAAGCTGAACATTCCTTGCGGCGCATCTGTACAAAACTCTTCTTCTGTCACGCCTCTGTCATCTACCCCCCATAGGGTCCAGCCATCCCGGCTCCCCCCATTGGCCAGGATTGACGGCCCCGCGTCCCCAACGCCGCGCCGCCATCGGAAGGCCCGGACCGCCAACCCCCGGCCTTCCCGACCGATCCAATTCGGTCCTGGCCGCCTCAGGGCGGCCTCTTTTTTTGTGGAGCGGGACGGATTCTGCCTCGCCCCGGGCCACTGCCTGCGCCAAAAGTGAAGCCGATCTTTCGGGCGCGACAATGGCCAAGCTCTACTTTTCCTATGCGGCGATGAATGCCGGCAAGTCTACCTTGCTGCTGCAGGCTGCCTACAACTATCGCGAGCGCGGCATGCGCGTGCTGCTCTTCACCTGCGCGGCCTATGCCGGCGGCAAGCCGGGCATTATCAGTTCGCGCCTCGGCATTTCCGAGGATGCCGAACTCTACGACGACGACACCGACCTCTACGTCCGCATCCACGACTATGCCCTCGAATCCAAGGTCGACTGCGTCTTCCTCGACGAGGTCCAGTGCCTCACCCGTGACCATGTCTGGCAGTTGGCGCGCGTCGCCGACCGGCTGAACATCCCCGTCATGTGCTACGGGTTGCGCACGGACTTCCTGGGCCGTCCTTTCCCTGGCGCGGTCGAACTGCTGGCAGTTGCCGATAGCCTGAGGGAAATCCGCACCATCTGCTGGTGCGGCGCCAAGGCGACCATGGTCGTACGCCGGGATGCCAATGGACGGGTGCAGACCGACGGCAATACAGTGGCCCCCGAAAAGGCCGACTATGTTTCCCTGTGCCGCAAGCACTGGGAGGAAGCGTTTGGCCGCTGGCCGGTAAAGGGACCCTGACCGATGCAGAACGACGCCACCGAGCCCAAGGGCGCCCTCACCATCCGCACGCTGGCCATGCCGGCCGATACCAATCCGGCCGGCGACATTTTCGGTGGCTGGGTGATGAGCCAGATGGACATTGCCGGCGCCATTGCCGCTGTCGAGCGGGTCAAGGGCCGCGTCGTCACCGTCGCTGTCGAGGCCATGACTTTCATCGCACCGGTCAAGGTCGGCGACGTGCTCTGCGTCTATGCCGAGATCGAACGGATCGGCACCACCTCGATCACAGTCGGCCTCGAGGCCTGGGTGCGCCGCAATCGCCTCGCCGACCGCAGCAAGGTCACCGACGCGCGCTTTGTCTATGTCTCGCTCGACGAGAACGGCCAGAAGCGCGTCATCCCCCAGGGCTGAATATTTCCGTTCAGCTTGCGTTCAGCCAGCATCTGCTTTTTTGCGCCCATCGAACCAGCGGGTTCGGGGGCGGATCACTCGTGCGTTGCTCGTTAGCCATGCCGGAACTCTTTGCACCCGGAACTCGTTTCTGGAGTCACAATAGAATAGGCGTGGTCGCCGCCAGCGTCGTCCCGAAGGTTCGGGGCCGGAAAGACCATGTCGAGGGAGCATGTCATGCATCGTCAGACCCGCAAGAATCTTCTGAACCTGGCCACCGGCGTCGCAGTCGCCGCAGCGGCCGTGGTTGTCTTCCTGCCCGCCGCCTATGCGGCCCCGGGCACCATCACCACGAACGTGAATGTGCGCTCCGGCCCGGGCACCAACTATGCCGTGGTCGACGTGGCCCGCGCCGGCCAGCAGGTCGATGTGCAGCAGTGCCAGAGCTCCTGGTGCTACATCACCAAGCCGGGTCCTGACGGCTGGGTCTCGGCCAGCTATCTCAGTGCCGGCGGCCGGCCCGTGAACCCATCTAACCCCGGCATTTCCTTCGGCTTCACCATTGGCGGCCCCAATGGCGGCCAGATCAGCATCGGCATCGGCAACCAGCCCCAGCCGCAGCCCCGCCCGCCGGTGATTCAGCCGATCGAAGACGAAATCTGCTTCTACGATCGCACCCGCTTCCGTGGCGACAGCTTCTGCATGACCCCCGGTGAATCCACCCGTGACCTGCGCAGCTGGACCGACCGCATCTCCTCCATCGACAATCCCGGTGGCTATGAAGTGCAGGTCTGCGCCGAGACCAACTATCGCGTCTGCCGCACCTACACCACCAGCGCCTCTTCGCTGGGTGATTTCGACGACTACGTCGCCTCGATCCGCACCCGCTAAGTAATACTCGGGCTTAACGACATTTCGACGCCGCTTCCTCCGGGAGCGGCGTCTTGCTTTACACTGTTGAATTTGTCGGGCTTACTTCGGGCCGGATGACAACATGGAATCAACCCATGCGTTTGCTGCTTGCCTTTGGACTTGCCTGTCTCTTCGCCCTGTTGCCGGCCGCGCCGGCAATGTCCCTGTCGGCGTCTGGCAGCCATGGCTGGAGCCGCGAGACGCTCATCCTGCAAAGTGGCCCCGGCGCCGCCTATGACGTAACCGGCGAAATCCCCGGCGAAGTCGCCATCAAGATCCTGCGCTGCCAGAAGCTTTGGTGCCTCGTCGATGGCCCGGGCGGACGCGGCTGGACCATGAGCGTCAACCTCGATTTCGGCAAGGATCCGCACTGGCCCAAGTTCGACAGCGACAACCAGTGGCCCGATCTCGCCGGGGGCGAGCTCTGCTTCTATGAAGGCACCCATTATACCGGCCGGTCGTTCTGCGCCGATACTGGCGATGTCTTCCTGGATCTCGCCACCTGGGGCTGGGACAATCGCATTTCCTCCGTGCGCGTGGTGACGGCTACCAGCGCCGCCCTTTGCCGCGACCGCAATTTCCAGTCCTATTGCGAACGCCTCGTTGAGAGCCAGCCGGTCCTAGACCCGTTCCTGCGCCGGAACCTCAGCTCGATCCGGGTTTACTGAGACCCAACCCTGAGAATCGCTAAACCGCCCGGCGTTTGACCAGACGCCGGGCGTTTTCCTGTGCGCCGTTCATCTTCGAGGCCGGGAACTGGCCCGTTCAGCCTTGTGGCCTAAATGCGGCATTCAGCACGGGTTCAGCCGGAATCCCCTCAAATAGCGCTCAGAAACGCACCGCTCCTGCGGTCCGTCACCAGACACAAGAGGGTACGCAATGTCCATCAAGACCATCACTTTCGGGTCGGCGCTCGCCGCCGTCACCCTGATCACCACCCTGGCCGCCTCGGCCGCTCCCGGCATCGCCACCGGTGCCGTCAACGTCCGCACCGGTCCCGGCACCGGCTATGCCAAGGTCGGCACGCTGGCCGCCGGCGAAATCGTCGACGTCAAGCAGTGTCAGGGCACCTGGTGCTTCGTCGATCGGGCCTCCGGCACCGATGGCTGGGCCTCCAAGAACTATCTCGCCCCCTATGAAGGCAATGGCGGCGGCAACGGTGGCGACACCGACATCCCGTTCAACTTCGGCATGAGCGTCGGCCCCGGCGGCCCCAGCTTCTCCTTCGGCATTGGCGATGCGCCGCCCCCGGCCCCGCCGCCGGCGCCCCCGGTCCCGGCCAAGGTCTGCTTCTTCAAGGGTAACAACTTCACCGGCGCCCAGTTCTGCGTCAATGCCGGCGACGATGACCCCAACCTGCCCGGCGGCTGGAACGACACCATCTCGTCCATCAAGCTCCAGGGTGGCGCCCAGGTCACCGTCTGCAAGGATTTCTGGTATGGCGGTGCCTGCACCACCATCTCCACCGACAAGCCCTCGCTGGGCAGCTACAACAACGCCATCTCGAGCTACCAGGCCTTCTGACCTCATCCGCGCAAACACCAAGGCGCCGTCCACCCGGACGGCGCCTTTCGCTTGAACCGGGCAGGAGCCGGGAAGATCAGAACACTGCCCGAAGACCAAGCGACCCCGAAAGCGTCGCATCCTGCCCCTGCGTCGCTGCATGCAGCGAACCAGAAAGACGAACCGCTTCCGTGATCTGATGATCGAGATCGAGGCCGGCGCGCGCCCAGGTCGCCCCCATTGCGCCGCCACCCAACCCGAAATCGAAGAGGCCGAGCACCTGCCCATTGGCCGCCACTGCGTCACCGCCGCGATGCGCCACTTCCAGCGTACCGCTCAGCGTCGTCTGGGGCGAAAGCTCCGCTTCCGCAGTGACGCCAAGCCGGACCTCGCCCTGCACCACGCCCTGCGCGTCGAAACGGGCCGGAAAGGCCCCACCGCTTTCCACATAGCCGCCCATCTCGGTCCGCCCGATGGCGCCGGAAATCCAGGGATTGATGCTGACATTGCCCAGCACTGCCGCATCCTGCCAATCCACCCGCGCCCGGATGACGCCGGCCGCAACACCCGTGGACCCGCTCGACATCTCGGTGGCAGCACCGTTGGTATAGGCGCGGTTGATATTGGCCTGCCATCCCCCGAGCACGCCGGTCAGCGACAGCAGGAGCGGCGTGCCATCGGGGTTCCAGTCGACCTCGCCCATCACATAGGCGCCGGACAGTTGAGCATTGCCACCAAGCGCAAGGCCCTGCCAGGAGGTGCTGGCCCCCACGCCCAGCCCGGCCACCACGCTCCCGCCGCCCAGGGCGCCACACCCGCCCACTTCGGTCAGTGCCATTCCGGACCCTGCATCGGCCCTGTAGGCAAGGTCGCTGACCGACCAGATGCAGGCGTCATCGGCCAGACTTCCCTGCGTCATCAACGGCCGGTGATGCGCACCGTTGAGCGGCAGCCAGGTCAGGTCCACGCCCATCTGCGCCGTCCGGGCATTGGCGAGCAGCGAGCGCGTATACTCGTCGACATCCAGAATGCCGGAGCCACCCTCCCCGCCCTCATCGGGAACCACCCGCGCAATGTAGGCCCGGACCGAAGTACCGTTCACCAGTTGCTGCCCGGCAACGACATTTCCGTCGTCAGACACGCCGTTCGCGCTCTCGAGCTCGCGGTCGCCCAGCACCACGCCATTCGCTTCGAGCCAGTCGGCGACACTGATCATGCCGGTGCCCGCAGTCCAGCGAAACGCCAGGTTATTCCCATCGACATCTTCCGAGTCGCCCACGACAACCGCGCCATCCGCAGATACCGCATTGGCATAGGAGGCCCCGCCAAGCGAGCCGAGGTCATACATCTGGACATTGCCAGCAACGCCGCCCGTGGCCCCCTCCACCCAGCGAAAGGCCCGGCTGCTGCCATTGGTGTCGATCGACGTGCCCACGACCACGCGACCGTCATTGCTGACGTCATTGGCCCCGGACGAGGCGCCGCCCAGCGTGCC
>CBFGPB010000124.1:0-7439 GCA_965650545.1 uncultured Devosia sp.
ATGTCCCGCACCGACGCCATCCTCGCCCGCCTGAGCAGACTGCACCCCAAGCTGATCGATCTCAGTCTTGATCGCATGCTGCCGCTGCTCGAAAAGCTCGGCAATCCGCAGGATCATCTGCCGCCCACCATCCATGTCGCCGGCACCAATGCCAAGGGCTCGACTATCGCCTATCTCCGCGCCTTTCTCGAAGCCTCGGGGAAGTCCGTGCATGTCTATAATTCCCCGCACCTGGTGCGCTTCAACGAGCGCATCAGGCTGGCAGGCAAGCTGGTCGGCACGCGGAACCTCAACGCGGCGCTCGAACAGGTCGAGGCGACCAACAATGGCGACCCGATCACCTTTTTCGAGGTGACCACCGTCACAGCCTTCAAGCTCTTTGCCGAAACGAAGGCCGACTACCTGCTGCTGGAAACCGGCATGGGCGGCACCTACGACACGACCAATGTGGTCAAGCACCCGCTGGGTACCATCATCACCCCAATCGACTACGACCATCAGGGTTTCCTGGGCCATAGCCTGGCGGAGATCGCCTCCAACAAGGCCGGCATCCTCAAACGCGGCGCCAAGGCGGTGATGGGCTTGCAGCGCGACGAGGCCCGCGCCGTGCTGGACCGGGCGGCGCGGCGGCTGGGTGTCAGTCCGATCTGGCAGGGCGAGGACTTTCACGGCGCCGAGCAGGACGGTCGGCTCGTCTATCAGGACGAGGACGGACTGCTCGACCTGCCGCCGCCGGCTCTGCCCGGCCCGCATCAGTTCGACAATGCGGCGCTGGCCATCGCGGCCGCCCGCCATTTCGGCCTGCCCGTGGACGAGCGCGCCTTTGCCGAGGGCCTGCGCCGTGTCACCTGGCCGGCGCGCATGCAGCCCATCCGCGAGGGCAGGCTGCGCAGTCTTTTGCCGGCCGGCCATGAGCTCTGGCTCGATGGCGGCCACAATCCGCATGGCGCGGCGGCCCTGGCCCGCACCATCGCCGCCATGCCGGACAAACCGCTGGTGCTGATCATGGGCATGATGAACACCCGCGCGCCAGAGGATTTCCTGGCGCCGTTCCGCGACCTGCATCCGGCACAGGTGCTGACGCTGACCATTCCGGGCGAAGCCAATGCGCATGGCGCCGAGGAGATTGCCGCAAGGGCCCGGGCGCTGCGCTTCCCGGCAAAGGCGTCACGCTCGATCACCACCGCCCTCAAGACGGCCGCCGAAGTGCCCGATGCCCGGGTGCTGATCTGCGGCTCCCTCTACCTGGCCGGCGATGTTCTGGCGAAGAACGGCACCCGGCCGGACTGAGTCCGCCCTGCGCACCCCTTCCACGGTGCCGTCCTCGGGCTTGACCCGAGGACCACTCTCTACAACCGCGAGGTGGTGATTGGCCCTCGGATCAAGTCCGAGGGCGGCACAGTGCTTGATGTGAGTTTTTGGTACTCCCCCTCAATACTTCCCCTGCTCGCTGCCGCAGAACGCATCCACCGGGCTCTTGCCCTCGAATGGCTTGCGGCCCATCAGGCACTCGAGCACGGCCGCCTGCATGTCCTCGTTACTGCCATAGGCATTGACATAGGTCGGCACGCGCGGCGCGTCGTGGAGGTAGTAGGGGAAGCCCAGCGACACCATGAGCGTCGGCACTTCGTGCCAATAGCGCTTCATCGCGCCGAAGACACTGCCCGTCAGGCCCTTCCAGTTGAGGAAGATGCGCTGGCGGGTGAGCAGGGTCTCCTCGGCCAGCAGATAAAGCACGAGGTCATAGTCCTTTGGATTGACCTGCATGTCCGGCGTGTATTCGGTGATCTCGAAGCCCTCCTGCCGCAACAGGTCCGGCAGTGACAGCGGCAATGGCACCGGCGCGAAAGGCTGGACGGCGCCGGTCGAGAAGATGAGCACGCGCTTGTGCCGGGTCGGCGATAGCGGCAGGAGGTTGGCCACGTCCTTGACCAGCGTCGGTACGCGCGCCGTCACCGAGGACGCAGTCAACTTGCTGTCGGCCCGGGCCATGATGACCTCGGCGGTGGTCAGCGCCGGTTCGGGCCGGTCGGCCCTGTGGAGGCCGAGAGCGGCCTTGAGGGCGAGAACGCGGGTCACCGCTTCGTCGACGCGCTCTTGCGTCAGCCGTCCGTCGGCGACGGCCTTGACCAGATACATCAGGTCCGCCGTCGGGTCGTCCGAGAAGAGGATCACGTCGCAGCCGGCGATCACGCATTGCGGCACGGTTTCCGAGCGCGGGCCCCAGTCGCCAAAGCCGGCCATGGGCGTGGCATCCGAAACGATGAGGCCATTGAAGCCCAGCTTTTCACGCAGCAGCGTCTGGTTGAGCACCGCGCTTTGCGTCGCCGGGCGATAGGCTTCTGCCCCGGCATCGGGATCGAGTTCGCGCACGAAGGCAGGGAAGGCAATATGGGCCGACATGACGCTGAGCACGCCCGCCGCAATGGCGGCACGATAGAGCCGGCCGTAGGTCTTTTCCCAGTCGCTCAGGCTCAGCGGGTTGACCGTGGTGACCAGGTGCTGGTCGCGGTCGTCAAACCCTTCGCCGGGCCAGTGCTTGACGGTTGCCGCGACGCCCTTGGCCTGGAAGGCCTTGATCTGGGCCAGGGCATGCCGCTCGATGCGATCGACGTCATCGCCATAGGAGCGGGTGCCGACAATGGCGCTCTGGAACGCCTTGTTGATGTCGATGACCGGGGTAAAGCTCCAGTTGAGCCCCACGGCGCGCGCTTCTTCGGCCATCAGGGTCGAAATGGCAGTGGTGGCTTCCACATCGTCCACGGCGGCCAGGCCCAGCGGGTTGGGCACTTCAGTGCCGAAGGGCAGGCTCATGCGGCTGCCTTCGAGGTCGGCGCTCACCGTCATCGGTACGGGGCCAGCCGTGTCGATCTGGCGCATGAGCGCGATTTCGTCCGCCAGGTTGGGCGAGAAGATGCGGGTGATGCCGCCCGGCTTGAAGGCGCGGATGGATTCGAGCGCTTCGTCGGCCGGTCCGCGCGAAAGCAGCACGAAGAGCTGGGCCAGCTTGTCGCGGGCCGACAGCTTGTCCCGCGTTTCATGCACCCAGGCCACCGCCTCATCGTCGAGATTGAAGGGGGCGGCGGAAAGATCGATGGCGGCCAAGGCGGGCTCCTCGTCTCGTTATCGTTATTGTGGCCCATGCTTATCAGCAGCAAAGGGACGGGAACAAGGCAGGTCCGCAAAGGCAGTGTCGAAACCTGCCCCAGCTGCTCGTCGCTGCAATGCCAACAAGGGAGCAAGTCATGCACAAGGTGATTTCGAAGGACGGCACTGAAATTGCGTACGATCTCCATGGCAGCGGACCGCTGCTGATCTGCGTCGCCGGTGCAACGCAGCATCGTGCTGTCGATCAGGAGGGCACGCCCGCCCTGGCCCGCCTGCTGTCGCCGCACTTCACCGTCCTCATCCACGACCGGCGCGGGCGCGGCGATTCGACCGACACCGCGCCCTATGCCGTGCAGCGCGAGGTGGACGATATTGCCGCACTCATCGAGGCCCATGGGGGCCGGGCAGACTTGTTCGGCATGTCGTCCGGAGCAGTGCTGGCGGTCGAGGCGGCGGCCTCCCTCGGCGCGCTGGTCACCGGTCTTGTGCTCTACGAGCCGCCGATTGACCCTGCCCGAAGCGCCGCCGACTATCAGGACGACCACGCGGACATGGCCGAACTCGCCCGGCAGGGCAAGGCCGCGCAAATGATGTCCGCTTTCATGGGAGCCTTCATGTCACCCGAGGATCTTGCCGGGTTCGAGCAGTCGCCCGCCTGGCCGGCCTATGCCTCCGTGGGTCTCACTCTCGAATACGACTATCGCATCCTGGCCGAGGCGCGGCAGGGCAACAGTCCTCCGGAGCGCTGGTCCCGGATTACGGCGCCCACGTTGGTGCTGGATGGTGACCAGAGCTTTCCCTTCATGAAAGCCGGGGCCGAGTGGGTGGCCAGCGGCCTGCCGGGCGCGCAACGGCGCACCCTGCCCGGCCAGGCTCACGGGTATGACCCCGCGGTCATGGCGCCGGTCATCGTCGAGTTTCTGGGGCGGCAGATCAGGCCGCGTGCTGTTCCAGCCACTTGATCAGCTGCACGCGGCTCTGCCCGGCGCCGACCTTGAGGTCCACCGGCTGTCCATTCTTGAAGATGATCAGGGTGGGCATGGCGCGCACATTGTATTGCACGGTAATGCCGGGATTGCTGTCCACGTCGAGCTTGACGATCTTGACGCTGGCCGCGAGTTCCTCGGACAGGGCCTCAATGGTGGGCTCCATCGCCTTGCAGGGCGGGCACCACTCGGCCCAGAAGTCCACCAGCACCGGCCGGTCCGATCCCAGGACTTCCTGGGCAAAGTTCGCGTCCGTCACGTTGAGCGCCATGTGATCCTCCATCGGCATCTGGCGATGAAGTTAGCCCGAGTCGCCGGGCGGCGGAAGGGATGGATTTGCCCACGAGGACAGCAGGGAAGTTCGCTTTGCTGCGCCGACGCCCCAAAACAAAAACACCGCCGGATCGCTCCAGCGGTGTCTTCAAACCTGTTGTGAGGCTTGGCGCTCAGGCGGCGTGGCCTTCGAGCCACTTGGTGAGACCCGCCTTGGGGGTGCCGGCGCCAATCTTCATGTCGGCCGCTTCGCCACCCTTGAACAGGATCATCGTGGGGATCGAGCGCACGCCATACTGGGCGGCAATGCCGGGATTCTCGTCGACATTGAGCTTGACGATCTTCACCTTGCCCTCGAGCTCGCTGGACAATTCGTCCAGCACGGGGGCGATCGCCCGGCACGGGCCGCACCATTCGGCCCAGAAATCCACCAGGACGGGTTCGTTGGAGCTCAGGACTTCCTGGCCAAACGTGGCTTCGGAAACGGCTTTGGTCATGGTTTTCATGCCTTTTGTCTGTTGCGCCCCCGTGTGAGACCCCTGGCCTCATGCACCTGGCGCGACGGATTATTCAGATATCCGAACCGGTGCGGGCTTGCCCCGGCCCGGAAGCGGCGGTCTCTTTGCTCCCAAAGCTGGTAAGAGTCCAGCCTCTGAGCAAGGGTGATCACCGCAGGGTGAAGTCCGAGCGGGCGGCCTCCAGCAGCCCATCCGGCAAATTCATCAACGATTCCAATTCTGTCCACAGGATCGCGGCACGCACGGTCTGTCCCGGGAAAAGCTGACCTGCAACCAACGCATACAATCCTAGCTGGGTGAGATAGTTCCCCGGCACATTGGCCGCCTCCTCAGGCACCGCCGCGTCGGATTTGTAGTCCACCACCAGCACGCCCGAGTCGTCAACCACCACCCTGTCCATCCGCCCGCTCAACCATATGGCTTTCCCCCGCTGTTTTGCGGCGACGCGGAACGGCACCTCGGCTCGGCTGCCGGGTCCGAAGAGGGCGGCCAGCTCGGGCCGGGAAAGAATGGCGATGGCCTTGCTGGCAATCCGTTCGTGGTCGAGGTCCGCCCCGGGCAACAGAGCCTCGAGCGCCCGCGGCGCCACCTGCGCCCAAGCGTCCCGATCGACCCGCACGAGGTGCTGCAGCAGCGCATGAATGGCAAGACCCTCGCGCCGGGCCGCCTCGGCATCGCGCAGGGCCTCGGCGCTGGTTTCGAGAACCACAGCCGGTGCCGCCACGATTCCGGCATAGGAGGGGCGGACCACATCCATGCGATGAGGTGCCGCCACGGGTCGGGGTGAAAGCCCCTCATGGAGCGTGGCTTGAGGGGCACCGAGCGGCCTGAATTCGACCGGCATCGGCGCTGGATAGACCCGCGCCAGTTCCGTGCCATCCGGGTCGGTCACAGGCTGGGCTGCTGCACCGAGCCCCATTTCTATGGCCTCATACCATGTGCCCGACAGCAGGGTTTGCGCATTGCCGCTGCCCAGCGGGCCCGTCACATAGAGCTCGTCCTCCGCCCTTGTCATGGCCACATAGAGGCGCCGCCAGTATTCCTCTGCCAGGCCTCCGTCGATCCGCTCGCGCAACTCCGCCGTGGCGGGGACGTGCTGGCCCCTGGATGCGGCATGGATGAGCAGCGGCCCCGGTGCCTTGTCCAGCACATAGACCGGCTTGCCGGTCTGCCGTCCGCTCGGCTTGCCCGTGGCATCGGCCAGGATGACGATCGGGGCCTCCAGCCCCTTGGCGCCGTGCACGGTCATCACCCGCACGCCGCCGCCGCTTTCGGCCAGTTCGCGCTTGATGGTCACGGCCCGCCGGCGCATCTCGGCGGCAAAACCCTGCAGCGAGGGTTGCTCGCCCTGCTCGTGGTTGAGCGCCAGCTCCAGCAGTTCGGAGAGCACGTCATCCACTTCCGGACCGAGCCTGGCATGGAAGCGCTTCAGCCCTCCCTGGGCATAGAGCACGCCGGCCAGAAATTCGAACGGCCGCTCCATGTCCAGCGCGGCGCGCCATTGGCCGAGGCGTTCCGCCGCCGCCCGTGCCGCTGGCCGGTCGCAGGCATAAAGGGCCGACCACAGCGTCTGCCGCTCTTCCCGGGGCTGCGCGATGGCAAAGAGATCGTCCTCGCCGACATCGAAGAGGGGCGATCGCAGCAGCGCTGCCAGTTGCAGGTCGTCCGCGGGATTGAGCAGCACGTCGATCAGGGCCAGAAGGTCGAGCACGGCGAGGTGACCGGTCACCGCCAGCCGGTCGGCGCCGGGTGTCGGCAGGCTCTCGCTGCGCAGGGCCCGGATGATTTCCTGGAACAGCGCGCCGCGCTTCTGCACCAGAATCAGGACATCGTCAGCACCGACCGGCCGGTTCCGCTGACCCAGCAGGCGCCCCTGCTCGACCCAATTGCGAATCTCGCGGGCAATGCGCAGCGCAGTTCGTCGATTGGCGCTCTGCTCGGCCTCCACCGGGCGGGTTGGCCACCCACTGCCGTCGCGCTCGGTCTTTTCGTCCTGCACGGGCGGCCACAACGTCACGGTGCCGCCGTCATGCAGACGTGCCGGTTCGTGGATGACCTTGTCCTCGGCCAGCAGCGCCTTCTGGATATCGGCCCGGTCGCAGACCAGATCTACCGCGTCGAGAATGCCCTTGAGCGTCCGGAAACTGGTGTGGAGCGCCACCTTTTCGAACGGCTTGCCGGCTGCGCCGGCCCGCCGGGCCACGTCCCTGCCCGTCAGGCCGAACAGGGCCGGCTGCGCGCCCTGGAAGGAATAGATCGACTGCTTCTGGTCGCCCACCGCAAAGATCGAGCGCGGCCGCGTGACGGCCCCGTCGCCAGTAAAGAATTCCCGCTCCAGCGCAGTGACGACCCGCCATTGCTGCTCGTTGGTGTCCTGGCTCTCGTCGACCAGGATATGGTCGATGCCGGCATCGAGCTTGTACTGCACCCAGGGCCCGAGCGCGCGATTGTCGAACAGATCCCCCAGCTTCTCCACCAGATCGTCGAAATCGAGCAACCCATGGCGGCGCTTTTCCGCCTCGTAGCGGGCGACGATGGCCGATACGACGTCGAG
>CBFGPB010000125.1:0-7438 GCA_965650545.1 uncultured Devosia sp.
CTGGCCCCAAGGCCCAGCGCATAAGCCCTGATCATGTGCGGGCGATGTTCATCGAAACGGCGCCGCCGCGCGGCCAGATATCCCTGCACCAGGAACCAGAGCATGCCCAGGCCGGCCGCGGTGCGGAAGAAATAGAGCAGCGGTCCCTCATTGCCGAGGGGCGGGTAGAAATTGGTGAGCCAGAGCCCGGATCCGGCGGCCAGTACGCCGGCAATCACCAGCACGCGCCCCGAAAGCCGGTGCCAGCGGCTGCGTCGCAGGGTCTTGGAAAACTGCAGCGCCCCAACCAGGGTGAACAGGCAGGCGCTCACGATATGCACGGCAACCGGCACGGGCATGACAAAGAAGCGGGACGTATCCGCGAGCATCTCTGGCGGAGCACCGACATCGGCGAAGCGCACGACCATGCGTCCCACGGCCGGCAACAGGGGCAGCAGGCCGAGCACGACCAGCAGGGCCAGCGGCATCCAATTGGTCAATCTGTTCGTGTTTGCCGTCATTTGATGCGCTCCGTGGCCGATTGCCTGGAGCACACCACGAAGCACGATCAAACAAAATTGCAGATAGTTGCCGATGCGTTATACATCGGCGTATGAATATCAGCCGAACAGCCAGCCGCGTTTGAACTTGTAGAACACATGCAGGCCGATCTGCGTGACCTTGGTCATGCGCGGGGCCCAGGCGGGACGCACATAGGTCGCATGGTAGTGGGTCGCATCACCCACTTCGGTCAGATAGAGCTCACCACTCGCCACTTTGGTAGCGATGTCCTCGGCCTGTTCCCAGGGACGGCGCTCGGTGATGGTTTCGGGAATGCCGTCGCAGGCGAACGAGAACTGGCAGGCATTGCGTTGGTTCTGGTTCTGGAAGACGACGCCGCAAATAGTGTCGGGATAGCGATGATCCTTGACGCGGTTGAGCACGACCTGGGCCACGGCCACCTGGCCGCGATAGGCCTCGCCGCGGGCCTCGAAATAGATCGCGGTGGCGAGACACCAGAGTTCCTTGTCGGACACCTGCATGGCATCTCCGGTCGACATGCCGCCGGTGGCCGGCGTGTTGGCGCGGGCATAGGCCAATTGCTCGGGCACGGCTTCGGGTAGCGCGACACCGGTCAAGGTCTCGTCGGATTTGGGGGCAATGCCGGCAATTGCGTCCAGCGCCGCTGCGGCGCCGGGGTGGAGCGAGGCCACGGACATGCGCGGACCGGCTTCTTCCGCCGCTTCGCCCTGCGCGACGGCAATGCTGGACTGCCCGAAGGCTGCCGGGTCGGCGGGAGCGCGCAGGGCGGCGATCTTCAACCGCGCCTCTTCGAAGCCCTTGGTGAAGGCTGCCATATCCACGGCCGGGCGGACACGATCGGTCTTCTCCGCGCGATTGGGCCCGGTGAAGCTTGCGCTGTCGAACATGTGATCGACCGAGCCAGTGATTACCGGATCAACGCCGGAGAAGCTCAGGCTGGCCTGGGCAATGGCAACGGGTTGGACCTGACCGGGCAGGCCGGCCGAGCCAAGGGGGGCAGAACCGGGTCCGAAGGCGCCGCCGGACAGGCCAATATAGGTAAGGGGTGCGATGATCGTCATCGCCAGCGTCCTGGCGAGGCCGGAGCCTCGGCTAACCGCTCTGACCGGGCGCGACGGCGCCACCGGCCGGTGGGAAAGTGCCATAAAATCTACTCAACGCTACGCAACACGAACTACGCGCGGCAAATGTGACGCTCAAATGCCGCTGGTCGTGATGATCGGTTATTAAGGTTAGCGCTGCGTAAATGGCGTTATGGGCGTGCAAAGGGCGCTGATGTGGCGTGGATGGGGCGGTTCCATCACTTGAGTGCGGCAAATCGTGCCGCATAGAGCCTATTGGCCGCAGGCAGCAATGACCGGTGCCACTTCCTGGGCAAAGGCATCGACGCGAAAACGCACCGAGAGCGAGCGTGTACTGGCCGGCGTCACGCGCACGGTCAGGTTGGTTGCGCCGATCAGGCCATCCAGAAAGGCCATTGCGTCGGCAGTGTTGTCGATCAGGATAGCCGTGTTGTCGGCATTGACCGGCAGCGTGGAGGAACGCGCCCGCGCCAGGTCGTATTGCAGGGTGATACCGGTATCGCGCCCGAGCGACGACATGGTGTTCCCTGCAAAGGCAAAGGCAACCTGCAGGATATTGGCCTCGCAGAACACGGTGATGGTCGCCGGGGCGCGACCGCTCGGGCGGGCGGGGATCAATTGCTCCGATTCAAGGGTTACCCCCAGGGGCGCATCCGTCGCGCCGGCGGATCGAAACAGCGCATCGTAGCAGGCAAGGCGTTCGGCATCGTCGGCCAGGGGGGCGCACTGCGCGCCGGTCTGGGCCAGGGCTGGCGCAGAAGGCGTCATCAGCATCGGCAGCACAAAGGCGAGAACCAATCTTTTCACGAACGCTATGCCCCTTCCCGAACCGTGGCCCTCATCGGGCTCTTGTACTGACCCTACCCATATAGGTAGCGCTGGCGGCTATTTAAGCCGAAGACTGGGCCAAGGTCAGCCGGGCCACCGGCACACGATAGGGTGAGCAACTGACATAGTCGATTCCGAGACCGGCGAAGAACTTGAGCGACGTCGGATCACCAGCATGCTCACCACAAATGCCGATCTTGAGGCGCGGGTTGGCCGCCCTGCCCCGCGCAATGGCAATGGCGATCATTTCGCCCACGCCCTTTTCGTCGATGGTCACGAAGGGGTCACGCTCATAGACCCCCTTGCGCTGATAGGCGGCAAGGAAGGTCGGCGCGTCGTCGCGCGAAATACCGAAAGTGGTCTGCGTCAGGTCGTTGGTGCCGAAGGAGATGAAGTCGACCATGGAGGCGATGTCCCCTGCCCGCAAACAGGCACGCGGCAATTCGATCATCGTGCCGAAGGAAAAGCGGATGCGGTCCGACCGTCCCAGCCCCGCATTGTCGAGGATGGTCAGGGCCCGCTCGCGGACCCAGGATACTTCCGTGGCCGTGGAAACGAAGGGCACCATGACCTCAACCACGACCGGCTCGCGCTGGGTCTCGCTGGCAGCACGGGCGCCGGCCACGATCGCCTGCATCTGCATCTGCAGGATTTCGGGATAGGTGATGGCCAGCCGCACGCCCCGGTGACCCAGCATGGGGTTGATCTCGGCAATCCGCTCGAGCCTGAGGCGGAGTGCGCGCACCGCAACGCCGAGCGAGGCCGCGGTTTCCTCGATCTCCTCATCAGTGCGCGGCAGAAACTCGTGCAGCGGCGGATCGAAGAGACGGACCGTTACGGGCAGGCCCTGCATGGCAGAGAACAGGGCCGAATAGTCGCCGGTCTGGAAATCGACGAGGCCCGCCAGCGCCCGCGAACGCGCGTCCTCATCCTCGGAGAGGATCATGCGGCGCAGGGCCACCATGCGCTCGGGCGAAAAGAACATATGTTCGGAGCGGGCCAGGCCAATGCCTTCGGCGCCGAAACTCAAGGCCGTCTGAGCAGACTCAACGGTTTCCACATTGGTGCGCACCGCGATGGTGCGGCTGGCATCGGACCACTTGAGGAGCTTGCCGATGGCGCCACCGATCTGTGGCTGCGCCAGCGGCAGAGTGCCCAGGTAGACGGCCCCGTCGGTGCCATCGATGGTCAGGCGATCCCCCGCGCGGAATTCGCGCTCGCCGATACGGCAGACCATTTCGAGCGTGTCGACGGAAAGGCTCCGCACCCCGGCAACGCAGGGCTTGCCGGTGATGCGGGCAATGACGCCGGCATGGCTCGACATGCCGCCTCGGGCGGTGAGGATGCCCGTGGCGGCCTTCATGCCCTCGATATCAGCGGGACCGGTTTCATTGACGACGAGGATACAGTGTTTGCCGCGGGCCCTGAGGCGCGCGGCGTCGTCCGGATTGAACGTGATGATGCCGCTGGCGGCGCCGGGGGAGACGCCCAGTCCTGTGGCAATGGGTGTCACCTCCTCGGGAGATTTCAACCGCGGATGCAGCATCAGGGCCAGGCGACTGGCATCGACGCGTGTCACCGCGCTGTGCGGAGTCCAGACCTTGCGCTCCACACGGTCGACCGCGGCCTCCAGTTCCGCCCCGGCGCTGGCCTGAACGGGGCGCGCCGAGAGGAAGGTCACCTTGCCGCTGTTGATGGCCACAAGGCACGCCATGTGCCGCCCGGCCTTGGCATCGAGCAATTCCACCAGGGCACCCACGTCATCGGGCAGGCGCGGCAGCGGCGCACCATTGAGCGGTGCCGGCCCCATAGCGCCGGTCGTGGCATTGCGGGTGAGAAACTGTTCGATTTCGCCCTCGGCCACGGCCTGGACCAACACGATCTGGCGGGCCCGATCATCATCGTGGCGCGGCGCTGTCCAGCCGCGGCCGTGAAAGCCATAGCTCTCGAAGGCCTGCTTGATCGCCTTGGCCAGGGGCTTGGCCGGATCGACCGAATCTTCGGGGGCCGTCGGAGCGGCGATCCCGAGGCGCGCCGGGGCGAGGCCGCTATTGTGGGAAGAAGCAGACGTGCGCACCACCAGTTGCGGCGGCGCACTATCCTTGGCGACGAGCTTGAAGAGGCAGGCCACCCAGTGCGTGCGCAGGCGCGTGTCGCGCCGTGTCCGTTCGGCCTGCAATTCTTCCCAGGCCGCGCGGGTAATGGCGATGGTGGGCACGGTGGGGAAGCCGGCTTCGCCGACCCGGAAAATCCAGCGGGACTTGCCCGTTAGCAGCTTGAGCTGGGCAGCGCTCAGGTTCGCCTTCCCCGTCGCTGGGGCAATCGCAAACATTTCCTGCGCCAAACTCACCTGGAACCGTCCTGGTCATACTAAGAGCTGCATATTGCCCATGCCCTGCCCCGGCTGCAACAGCACTTGACTTGCCGGGGCCGCGAAAGCATCTCTCCTGCCATGGAAAAAAGGCCGCACCTCGACATTCTGCTCTGCGCCCCGCGCGGATTCTGCGCCGGCGTGGACCGCGCGATCCAGATCGTGGAACTGGCGCTCGAAAAATACGGGGCGCCGGTCTATGTGCGCCACGCCATCGTCCATAACAAATACGTGGTCGAAGGCCTCAAGGCCAAGGGCGCCGTGTTTGTCGAGGAACTTGACGAGATCCCCGAGACGGAGGCGCCCGTCGTCTTCTCGGCCCATGGCGTGCCCAAGAGCGTGCCGGCCGATGCCAAGGCGCGCAACATGTTCTTCCTCGACGCGACCTGCCCGCTGGTCAGCAAGGTGCATGTCGAGGCCTCGCGCCACTTCGAGGAAGGCCACGAAATCGTGCTCATCGGCCATGCCGGTCATCCAGAAGTCATCGGCACGATGGGCCAGCTGCCCGCCGGCGCGGTCACGCTGATCGAGACGGTGGAGGACGCGAATGCCTTCACCCCGAAAAACCCCGAAACGCTTGCCTTCGTGACCCAGACAACGCTCAGGGTCGATGACACGCGTGAGATCGTCGCCGCCCTGCGGGCGCGCTTCCCTGCCATCAACGGACCGCACAAGGAAGACATCTGCTACGCCACCACCAACCGGCAGGAGGCCATCAAGGCCGTGGCGCCGCTGGTGGACGCCATGATCGTGGTGGGTTCGCCTCACTCGTCCAACTCGCAGCGTCTTGTCGAAGTGGCCCTGCGCAATGGCTGCAGGATCGCGACCCTGGTCGACCGCGCCAGCGAGATCGACTGGTCGGTCTATGGCGACATCAGGTCTCTCGGCGTCAGCGCCGGCGCCTCGGCGCCTGAGAGCCTCGTCGAAGAAGTCATCGACGCGTTTGCGGCGCGCTATGACGTCAAGGTCGAAACCAAGACCACGGCCGAAGAGAACATTGCCTTCAACATTCCCCGCGTGCTGCGCAACCTGGAAGCGGCCTCGGGTCGTGGCTGATTCGGTCACCATCCATACCGATGGCGCCTGTTCGGGCAATCCGGGTCCCGGCGGCTGGGGTGCCATCCTGCAGTTCGGCCCGCACCGCAAGGAATTGAAGGGCGGCGAGGCCCTGACCACCAACAACAAGATGGAACTGACCGCCGCCATCGAAGCGCTCAATGCTCTCACGCGCCCCTGCACGGTCGACCTCCACACCGACAGCCAATATGTGAAGAACGGCGTCCAGAGCTGGATCCATGGCTGGAAGCGCAATGGATGGCGCACTGCCGACAAGAAGCCGGTCAAGAATGTCGAGCTGTGGCAGGCGCTGGACGAGGCCACCAAGCGCCACACGATCAAGTGGCATTGGGTCAAGGGTCACGCCGGCGATGAACTCAACGAGCGCGCCGACGAACTGGCCCGCGAGGGCATGGCGCCGTTCAAGGGCAAGAAGCCCGCGTCGCTGACGCCGCCGGTCTAAGCTCTTCCTTACCTCTCCCTCTGGGGGAGAGGTGAAGGCACCTCAGGCCCTCTTGGGCACCAGGCGCTTGACCGCGCCCCAGGCGGGGCTGATGGCATAGCCCGCCACCGGAATGAGCAGTGCGCCCAGCGCCAGGCCGATGATGAAATCCACCAGTGCCGTGGCCAGCCAGCCGGCGAGGCCGGCAATGGCCGGGAAGGCCTGTTCGGCCCAGTGGGCCGCGGCCTCGATGACATGTTCGGGGCCGGAAATGCCGAATTCATAGAGGCCATGGGCGATGATGCTGCCGCCGACCCAGGTCATGGCCGCCGTGCCCACAAGGCTGAGCCCCTGCATGAAGTAGGGCATGGCCACAACGATGCCGCGCCCAAACGCCCGGCCAGCGCCGGTCCGGCCGGATTTGGCCAGCCATAGGCCCACATCGTCGGCCTTCACGATTATGGCCACCGCGCCATAGACCGCGGCTGTGATGCCGATGCCTGCCACAGCCAGGATGGCAGCGCGGGTCCAGAAGTCGGGGACTTCGATGGCCGCAAGGATGATCGTCATGATCTCAGCCGACAGGATGAAATCGGTCTTGATCGCGCCCGCCACCTTCTGCTCCTCAAGCGATGCCGGGGCGATGGCCGTGTGCTCGATGCTGGCCTCATGATGCTCAGCCTCATGCGGGGCGAAGAGATGAAACACCTTTTCCGCGCCCTCGTAGCAGAGATAGGCGCCGCCGATCATCAGCAGGGGCGTGATCAGCCAAGGCAGGAACAGCGACAGCAACAGGGCCGCCGGCAGCAGGAACAGGATCTTGTTCTTGACCGACCCCCAGGCAATCCGCCCGATAATCGGCAGCTCGCGCTTGGCGGTGAAACCTGACACGTAGCTGGGGGTCACCGCCGCATCGTCGATGACCGCACCGGCCGCCTTGGCGCTGGCCTTGGCGGCTTGCCCCGCAACATCGTCCAGCGAGGCCGCCGCCACCTTGGCGAGGCTCACGACATCGTCGAGAAGCGCAATCAGTCCGACGGACATGCGTAATCCCCCAAAGCTTGGTGCAATGCGAAACTGCCCAGAGTGGCCGCGGTTCCAGCCTAGAGCGCTTTCAGCAAAAGTGGACACCACTTT
>CBFGPB010000126.1:0-7322 GCA_965650545.1 uncultured Devosia sp.
CCAGCGGTCGGACCGAACCCCTGCGCCCCTGGCACGAAACCATCCTTTGTGAAGTGCATGTTGGTACGGCATCGCCCGAAGGAACGTTTGCCGGACTTGCGGGCCGCCTCGAGCATTTCCGCGATGCTGGCTTTACCGCGCTAGAAATCATGCCGGTCAACACCTTCCCAGGCCAGCGAAACTGGGGCTATGACGGCACCCTGATCTTCGCCCCGGCTGAAACTTATGGCAGTCGCGAAGACCTGCGCCGCCTGGTCGACCGGGCGCATGAGCTGGGGCTCTGCCTCGTCCTGGACGTGGTCTACAATCACTTCGGCAAGTTCGACAATTTCATCCCGCACTACTCACCGGAATGGTTCGACGACAGCATCGAAACACCCTGGGGAAAGGGTATCGACTTCACCCGGGAGGTGGTGCGGCAATTCTACTACGAAAACGCCCGCATGTGGCTCGAGGAGTTTGATTTCGACGGACTGCGCTTTGACGCCATCCATGAAATCCAGACTGAGGCTCGCGACATCTTTCTCGGCGACATTGCCAAGGTCGCCCGAAGCGTTAAGGGTGATGCCAAGCTCATAATCGAGAACATGGACAATATCGCGTCCTGGCTCGACCGCGACGAGGCGAGGCAGCCCAAGGATTTCACCGCGCAGTGGAACGATGACATCCATCACGTGCTGCACTTCCTTGCCACCGGTGAGAACAAGCACGGCTACGACGAGGCCGATCGCGATCCCATTGCCGACCTGGAAAAGGGACTAGCGGACGGTTTCGTGCATGATGGCGAGGCCAACGGCGAGAGCGACGGGACCACGCGCGGGGAGCCGGCCAGCCGCTTGCCGCCAGATGCCTTCGTCTCCTATGTGCAGAACCATGACCAGATCGGCAATCGCGCCGACAGCCAGCGCCTGCCCGACCGGGTGAGCGCCGAGAAACTCGATTTCCTGCATTTCGTGACCATGCTTGCCCCACAGATACCGCTGTTTTTTATGGGCGAGGATGCGCACCTGGAAACGCCGTTCCCCTTCTTTGTCGATCTGCCGGAAGACGTGGCTGCTGCGGTCCGGCAAGATCGCTACACACAGATGCGGGAAAGCTTCGAAGAAGACGTCAAGGATGGCGAGCTGCCTGATCCAAATGACCCCGATACCTTCAGGAGCGCGGTGATCGACTGGACTGAATACGCGCGGCCCGAGCGTCAGGCAGCACTGGCTCGCTTTCGCGCGTTGGCCTCCTGGCGCAGGGACAATGTGTGGCCTCTGACCGCCGGCCTATGTCTGGATGCACGCACTGGCAGGCAGGGCCCGGCAATTGTCGTGAGCTGGATTTTCGAGGCCGGGGTCTTGACCATGGCCCTCAATCCCAGCGACCGACCCGCCGATATTGCCTGCGTCGTTACCGGCGCCCCGATGACGACGGGGGACTACGTTCAGCACGGAGAGGTATTGCGCCTCCAGGCTTGGAGCGCCGTCGCCTGGACCTGGACGCGTCCATCGAAGGAGTAGCTCATGTCAGTGATCAGAAAATACAGCTTTGCCTGGGTGACCATTGGCTTCCTCGTTCTGAGCCTGGTCGGTCACTGGGTCTTCGGTTGGCTCTCCTATGTGAACGAACAGACCATGCACGCTGCGCCAGTCGAGATGAGCGCTTTTGTAATGGAGATGCTCCGGGACACATTCGAGAATTGGCAGTCCGAGTTCCTGCAGCTGCTTTGGCAGGTCGTCGGGCTCACGCTTTTGCTGCATGTTGGCTCCCCGCAATCGAAAGATAGCGAGGACCGTTCCGAGGCCAAGCTGGACGCAATTCTGCGCCGGGTCGATCCGGAAGGGGCCGAAAAGACGCTGGCGGCGTTGTCGCGAAAGTATCCGGATCATTGATGGGCTGATTGCCGGTATCCCGGCATTTAGCGCAGCGCCGGCAGGACCTTGGCGCCGAAGGTTTCGATGAAGGCCGTTTGGTCGCGGCCCACGCAATGGAGGTGGACTGCGGCCGCGTCAAGCGTCATCAGGTCCTGGATGCGCTGGCGATGCCATCCAAGGTCAGACGAGACCACAACACGTTGCCTTATGGTTTCCTCGGTTGCGAGTGCGCCGATAGCGTCGAAGTCGGCCACCCGGCCAACGTTCCAGTTGGTATCCCCCGTTGCCGAGACCGGCCCCCACTGATCGAGCGCCTCCTCCAAGGCCTGGTCTTCGGTCGGCGCCCAGGAAAGGGCGTGCTGGATGTGGACGGGCTTGCGCTCACCGCCATTGTTACGAAACGCATCGACGACCCGGCGGACCGCATCCACTGATCCGCCCGTAGTCAGAAGCCCATCAGCCCAGCGACCGGCCCATGCAGCGGTCTGTTCCGAAACTGCGGCGCCGAACAGTGGGATCGGATTAGTCGGCCTCGAATAGAGGCGCGCTTCAACCACCGTCACCCGGCCTCGATGCGTGACGGTCTCACCGCCAAGGAGGGCCCTGATCACCTCCACGCATTCGCCGAGACGCGCATTGCGCTCCGGCTTGTCCGGCCACGCCTCGCCTGTGATGGCCTCGTTGATCGCTTCACCACTCCCCAGGGCCAGCCAGAGCCGCCCGGGAAACATCTCGCCGATGGTCGCCGCGGCCTGCGCAAGGATGGCCGGATGGTAGCGGTAACCGGGCGCGGAGATCATTCCGATGGACAGCTGGGTTGCCTGCAAGGCGGCGCCCAACCAAGACCAGGCAAAGCCCGACTGCCCTTGGCGGGTGCTCCAGGGATGGAAGTGGTCTGACGACTTGGCGCAGTCGAACCCGGCTGCCTCCGCCTGTCGGATATATGCAAGTAATTCGCTGGGCGCGAACTGCTCATGCGAGGCGTGATACCCTAGTTGCGTCATAGGTTGTACTCCCGGCAAATAAGAGAAAATTCGTCCACGGTCGTAATGGTCAGTTGCGCCTGGAAACGGCTTCGATAGATTTCGAGCATTGCATCGTGCGTGGCGTCGGCAGATCCGTACAAGGCATCGAGAGGCAGGTAGACGTGATAGCCCAGGTCGATCGCTCCAAGGACCGTGGCGAGCACGCAGACATCAGTTTCGCCGCCGGTGATGACCAGCGCGTTCGCGCCCCTCGCTTGCAGCGACCTGTGCAATTGGCCCGACCACCATGGGGAATAGACAGGCTTGTCGAAGACCCGGCCCGGAGGGGTGAACCGCTTTAGCGAGGGGACCAGTTCCAGCAGGTCAGGCGACAGCCTATCCGCCACCATTTCGGGCCAGAGCGCGTAATAGTCCTTCCACCGGCCCGTCGCAGCCTCAATGTTTGCGGGCGGGATAAAGCGGGTGAAGATGGTTAAGGGCGCCAGTGCCCCTGCAATCTCCTCGACCGCCGGCACTACGCGGCGCATCCACGGGGCATGCCAGGGTGTATCCTCAGCAAAGAGCCTCTGCATGTCGACACATAGATGCACCAGGCGGGACCTATCTGTTGCTGTCTCGAGAGGCGTCATGCCACACCTAATGCCCAATCGTGCCGGCTCGGGGGTCAACTGACCCTCAGATGGCATAAGCGGTTCGCAGCTAGGATTGTTCCCCCCAACCCGAGGCGCCCGCAACCGAACACAGTTGTGGTGTCGGTTGTGCAAGGCAGGGGCGAGTCCTTCAGGGACGGGTTGAAAGATCCGCATTTGTATGGCGGACAGACATGGCCTTCCCGGAGATGGAGGCAAACCTGCATAGGGCCTCGCGTTGCGGTCAAAGAATTGAATGGGCACGTGCGGCTCAATCACTTCTCGCTCCACGGGTGCAACCTGAGATGGTCCAAAACGGTTCGAACTCCCGTTGGACAATGGAGCGCGGTCCGAAATGGCATGGTTCTTTTTCGAGGTTCAGCGAGCAGGAGAGGATCCTGTGCCCGATCTCATTGGGGGGGAATTCGAGACGATCGAGCGCGCTCGGGAAGAAGCGAACAACGCGCTTTTCGAGATGGCAATGGACGTGAAACCCGGCGCCTCACCGACAACCATTCTTATCACTGTTAAGGACGAGCTGGGCCAGGTCGTGGCCCGACGCACCGCCAGTTTTGAGTCGGAGGATATTGATCCTTAGCCATCGCCCCCAGTTGCCGTCCTGTGGGCTCAACCTCAGGGCTGCTCCTCCTGCGGTTCGGAACCGTGTCTGGATTGGCACGTTGCGAACACGACACCCAAGGAGGACAGCATGCCCGATCAAGCGTGGCCGCGCCATGACCGAAAAGGATTTGGCTTCTGGTGGACTATATTTGTCGGGGTCGTGTTACTTGTCTTTGGCCTCCCTATTGCAGTGGGGGGTCTTTGGCTCATAACCCTTGGCGGATCATGGTACTACCTACCGGCCGGCATCGGCCTGCTGCTGACCGCTTGGTTCCTGTTCCGGCGCGACATCACTGCAGTCTGGATCTATCTGACCACCTGGGTTGCCACCCTGGTCTGGGCACTTTGGGAGGCCGGACTGGACGGTTGGGCGCAGGTGCCGCGCCTTCTGGCCCCCACTATCGTGCTCTTCCTGGTTCTGACGACCCTCCCAGCCCTGCGCGGGCGGGCGCGTGACTTCGGCCGCGCCGCATTGGCCGCCATGGTTCTCGCCGCAGGCGCCATTGGAGCTTTTGCCGTCGCCAACCAGGGCTTAGAACACACGATGGCCCAGGAGGTGGATGAGCCGGCCTTTCAGCCTGAGGCGGCCGCCGCCCCACCCCCCTCCGGGACTGATCCTCAGACTCAGGAGGCCGCACCCAGCGCGCCCTCAGTGACTCCTGAAAGCCAGTCCGAATCCGCGCCGGCGCGCGGGGCGGATCCCGCTGGCGAAGGGGTCGCTCCGGAGGGCGAGCCGCTCGAAGCGAGTGAAGAAGCCCCTGCGACTGAGAGCATCGAACCCACCTTTGTCTCCCTTGAGGTTGGAGTGGACTGGCCCGCCTATGGCGGCAACTATCACGCCACGCGGTATTCGCCACTTGACCAGATCACGCCCGAAAATGTCGGCCAACTCGAAAAGGTCTGGGAATACCGCACTGGTGACCTGCCGGAAGACGACGAGCCCTTCGGTAACCAAAACACGCCCATCAAGGTCGGAGACCGGCTGTATCTGTGTTCAGCAACAAATCACATCACCGCATTGGATGCGGCGACAGGGGCCGAATTCTGGACCTACGATCCAGGCGTTTCCACCGACAATGTAGGATACAATGCATCGTGCCGGGGTCTGGTCTATTTCGAGAACCCCCAGGCCGAGCGCGGCGAGCTCTGCGCCACACGAACAGTCAATCTTACCCATGATGCGCGCATGATCGCGCTCGATACTGAGACTGGCCAGCTCTGCCCCGATTTCGGCAATGGTGGCATGGTTAATCTGCTAGATGGCATTGGCGACACCGCTCCGGGCTTCTATGCCCCCACTTCGCCCCCGACACTGGTGCGCGATGTGCTTGTCGTCGGCAGCCAGGTCAGCGACAACCAGCAGCGGACCGCTCCTTCGGGCGTCATTCGCGGCTACAACGTGGTCACCGGCGAGCTGGAATGGGCCTGGGATATGAATCGTCCGGGCGATAATGGTCTACCGCCTGAAGGCGAGATCTACTCTCCAGGCACCCCCAACATGTGGACCATTGCCTCGGGCGATGACGAGCTTGGCCTGGTCTACCTGCCAATGGGCAATTCGGCTGTCGACTACTGGGGCGGGACCCGCTCCGATGCCGAGAATACCTATTCCACCGCCATTGTTGCCCTCGATGTCGAGACCGGCAAAGTCGCCTGGCACTATCAGACCGTGCATTACGACGTATGGGACTATGACCTGGGCGGCCAGGGCACGCTGGTCGATTTCCCAACCGAAGACGGGCCCGTTCCTGCCATCATCATGCCCTCCAAGCAGGCTCAGTTCTACATCCTCAACCGAGAAACCGGCGAGCCGTTGGTCAGCATTGAGGAACGCCCGGCGCCGCAAGGTGGCGTAGAGGCCGAACGTCTATCGCCGACCCAGCCCTATGTCACGGACTTCCCCAATCTCCTCAAGCCCGACATCACCGAGGCCGACATGTGGGGGGCGACGCCGCTCGATCAGCTCTGGTGCCGCATTCAGTACCGCCAAGCCGAATACGATGGCGTCTATACCCCACCCACTGTCGATCAGCCGTGGATCCAGTTTCCCGGCTATAATGGTGGAACGGACTGGGGCGGCATTGCCGTCGATCCGGAGCGGGGCCTCCTCATCGCCAATTACAACAACATGCCCAACTACAACCAGCTCGTCCCCCGCGAGGAGGTGGATGAGATGGGGGTCTTTTCCATCACCGACCCCAACTATGATCCTGAGGCGGGCTCAGGCTCGCATGGCTCGATCAGTCCGCAGGCGGAAGCTCCCTATGGCATTCGCGTCAATGCCGGCTGGCGCGTGCCCCTCACCGGCCTGCTCTGCAAGGAGCCACCTTACGGCGGGATTGCGGCTATCGACCTCAACACCCGCGAAATGATCTGGGACCGCCCCTTCGGGACGGCCCGCAAGAACGGCCCTTTCGGCATTCCTTCGATGCTGCCGTTCGATATCGGTACACCCAACAATGGAGGGGGTGTGATCACGGCCTCGGGCCTGTTCTTCATCGGTGCGGCCACGGATGACCTGTTCCGGGCGATCGATGTGGAAACCGGCGAGCGCCTGTGGGAGGCGGAACTCCCTGCCGGTGGCCAAGCGACACCCATGACCTTCGAGGCCCGGGGCAAGCAGTTCGTCGTCATCAATGCCGGTGGGCACGACTTCATGGAAACGCCGATCGGCGACTACTTCATCGCCTACGCCCTGCCCGGCTGACGGTGACGATCAATCCGGGATCTCGGGCCGCGTGATGCGCCTGAGAACCCGGTTGTCGAGGACCACTTCTTCGACAATGGCGCCGCCGATATGCAGTAAAATGGCCAGAATCAGGATGAACCGGCCCAGCTCGTGCAGGATGGCTGCCAGCTCAAGCCCAGCCAACCAGGCGAGTGCGCCTGTGGCCGGCATGAAAAACAGGAAGCCATAAAGCAGTATATGCGTGCCATGGCTGAGCGCACTGAGTATCGGATGAACACCCTTGGGCGGGGACGGCACGCCCCGCCGGGTACGGACAAACAGTCTCAGCACGGCCAGCACAAGGGCTAGGATGCCCACGCCGGCGTGGAACCAGGCACCGAGACTGGACGGTAGCGTACCGCCGACGAGACGTTGGGCAAACGCCTGCTGCATGTCGGAATTGATGGTGAGCTGCACGAGAATGAGCGCGGCAATGATCCAGTGCAGCGCAATCTGCAATCGCGAGTATCGGCGCGGTACGGGCATGGTCCCTCCCAGA
>CBFGPB010000127.1:0-7184 GCA_965650545.1 uncultured Devosia sp.
ACCGGGCCAGTGGCCTTGCCTTCCGGTGCGCCACCCTTGGGTTCGAGCGTGATGGCGAGAACCGATCCCTCGCCCCAGCCGGCCCGTACCTGCTCGCTCAGCTCGACGACGGACCGCTCGTTGACCGGGATCACGCCCATGGAGATGGGGTCATTGCCGCCCTGGATAGCCCAGAGTTCAAGATCGCGGTCCGAGGGCACATCGCCCGAAAGCGCGGTCAAGCGCACGGTCCCGGCGCCGTCATAGAGCGCGAGGAAGCGCACATCGCTCCCCTCGGCTTCAAGCGCCGCCACCAGTTGTGTGGTCAGCGCGGTGACGCTGGGCGCCGGCTGCATCAGGTTGAAGCCGACAGCGGCCACGGCGACGGCAAGGGCCCCTGCCGCAATCCCACGCCAGAGTGCGAGGCTCTCCCAGAACGATGGCTTGGCTTCCGCTCCGAACAGGCGGGCCTCGACGCGCTCCAGCACGTGCGAAGGCGGGGGCACCTCGGCGAAGTCGCCATCGAGGGCAGCGAACCGGGCGGTCCAGAAATCGCGCTCCTTCTGGAGGACCGGATCGGCCTCGATCAACCGGCCGACGCGGGCATGCTCCGCCGGACCGAGCAGCCCCAGGACATACTCGGCCACCAGCGCCCCGCGCCCGTCACCACTGTTCTCGCCCTGGTCGTCACTCATGCCGTCAGACAGTCCCTTAGTCGAATGAGGCTGCGTCGCAGCCAGGTCCGCATCGTATTGAGCGGCACGGCAAAGCGCTGTGCCAGCTCCTCGTAACTATAGCCGTCCAGATAGGCGCCGCGAACCGCCTCGGCGCGATCCGGTTCCAGCGTCGCCAAACAGGCTTCAACCCGCGCCCCATCCTCGCTTGATTCTGCAAGACGTTCCGGATCGGGTGCCGAGTCTGCAATCTCGAGCGCGACATCGAGATCGTCGTTCTCCGGCCGGCGGGCACGTATCATGTCGAGCGCATGATTGCGGGCAATGGCCACCAGCCAGCTGATGGGCGAATATTGTCCCGGCACGTAGCGGTCGGCGCGCTGCCAGATCTTGATATAGACCTCCTGGATCGCTTCCTCCGCTTCGGCCCGGTTTTTCAAGATACGCAGCACCACGCCGAAGAGTTTCGCGCTGGTGCGTTGGTAGAGCGTGCGAAAGGCGGCCCGGTCGCGGAGCGAGCAGCGCGCGATCAGGTCCGCAATGTCGGCGCTGGCAGATTGCACGGCCATGGGCTGGTGTCCCTCCTGTTCCCAGGTCCAGTTCCCGATGAGAGACAAATACGACTCCAGGGGACAACTGGATCACCAGCGCCCAAAAAGCCGAGCAAGGGCGTTTCATCGGAACTCGAAATCGAATAGACCCTTTTCCCCGATACGAGGCCTTGCCAGGGAGCCGCTGACCACCATGACCGATCCTGCCGCCGATACCGACCGGTTCAGCCACGATGCCGGCATCCTTGCCCAGGCCCTGCCCTATATGCAGCGCTACGAGGGCAAGACCGTCGTGGTGAAGTATGGCGGCCATGCCATGGGCGACCTGAAGCTCGGCCAGGCCTTTGCCCGCGACATCGCCCTCTTGAAGCAATCCAAGGTCAACCCGATCGTGGTGCATGGCGGTGGGCCGCAGATCGCCTCCATGCTCAAGAACCTGGGCATCGAATCCAAGTTCGAGGGCGGTTTGCGCGTCACCGACCAGCGCACGATGGAAGTTGTCGAGATGGTCCTGGCCGGCTCGATAAACAAGGAAATCGTCGCCCTGATCAATGCCGAGGGCGAGTGGGCTATCGGCCTTTGCGGCAAGGACGGCAACATGGTCTTTGCCCGCAAGGCCGAAAAGAAGGTCATCGACCCAACCTCCAATATCGAGCGCGTGCTCGATCTCGGCTTCGTCGGCGAGCCGGTGGAAGTCGACCGTACCCTGCTCGATCTGCTGGCCCGTTCGGAGATGATCCCGGTCATTGCCCCCGTGGCGCCCGGCCGCGACGGCAATACCTACAATATCAATGCCGATACCTTTGCCGGCGCCATTGCCGGCTCGCTCGGCGCCAAGCGCCTTCTGTTCCTCACCGACGTGCCAGGCGTGCTCGACCGGGATGGCAAGCTTATTCCCGAGCTCACCGTACGGGACGCCAAGGCACTCATCGCCGATGGCACCATCTCTGGCGGCATGATCCCCAAGGTCGAAACCTGCCTGGAAGCCCTCGACAATGGCGTGGAGGGTGTCGTCATCCTCAACGGCAAGCAGCCCCATGTGGTGCTGGTCGAGCTCTTCACCGAATTCGGTGCCGGCACGCTGATCGTCCGCTGATCCGGCCGATTCATCGTCCGCTAACCATTCCCCCCATCGGGGCCGTTTTGGCCTCGGTGTGGCACTTTGGACATAGCGGGGCCCGACAAATTCGTGGCAATTTTAAGCACTTGCTGTTGTGGGGGTAGCTTCATGCGTATGTCGATCAGGACCGTTGCCGCTTTGGCTGCCGCAATCATCGGGCTGGGCGGGGCCGCGGCACAGGCACAATCGCTCATGATTGCACCCTCCATCAATGCCCAGGCCTACCAGCCCACCTACTCTGCCTGGGACGGGTTCTATATCGGCGCCCAGGGCTCGCTGATCGGCATAAAATCCCATGAGATCAATGCGGGCGTTCCCGCTCCCGATACCCTCTTGGGTGATATCGGTGGCAGCGCCGGCATCTTTGCCGGCTATCGCTACCAGGTCACCGACTGGCTGGTGGCGGGCGTCGATGTCGAAGCCAACAATGTCGCCACCCAGTTCGACTGGACCGGCCTGCGCTATGGCGGCATGATGTGGGATGCGGCGGTCCGCGCGACGCTGGGCTATCCCGTTGCGCCCAATGTTTTGGCCTATGGGACCGTCGGCTATTCCTGGGCCCGCTTCGACATGTCGCCATTCACCGGCACGGCGGACTCGGCCTTTACGGCCGGCGGCTGGCAGCTGGGCATCGGCACCGACATCCTGGTCACCGAGAATGTCATGGCTCGCCTCAATGCCACCTGGACCCATTATGGCGTCAACAGCTGGACTCGCGGCGGCGCTGCCTATGGCTCAAGCGAGCCCAGCGATGTCGTGGTGCGCGCCGGTCTCGCCTGGAAATTCTAGGCCGCCCGGATTGAGCCTGGCCAGATCCGCAAACCCTTGGCCGGATATGACACCGGCATGCTGATCGTGCGCTGAAAAGTACCCGCCTGGGTAAAGTTTTTCCCGTGTCGCACGGCGAAAGCAAAGGAATGCACGTCAATTCTCTACCTGATTGATAGGGTATGGCCTATTTTCGCTCCATCCTAACCGGGAGGGCGGCGTGGGTTCCGAATTTTTCATTTTTGCCGTGGTGGGTTTCTTTGCCCAGATTGTCGATGGCGCATTGGGCATGGCCTATGGCGTGGTGAGTACCACCATGCTCCTGTCCTTCGGCGTCCCGCCTGCGGCCGCGTCGGCCAGCGTCCATGCGGCCGAAATGTTCACCACGGCCGCCTCGGCGACCTCCCATGTCAGCCATCGCAACGTCAATTGGCGCCTGTTCTGGTATCTCGCCCCCGCCGGTATTCTCGGCGGCGTCCTCGGCACCTATGTGCTGACCGGTATCGACGGCGCCATGCTCCGACCCTTCGTCACCGTCTATCTGGGCCTATTGGGCGTCTACATCCTCTTCCGCGCCTTCCGTGCCCGCGCGCCCTACCATGAGCACAGCGCCAGCTTCACCGCGCCACTGGGCATCGTCGGCGGGTTCGTCGATGCGGCCGGCGGTGGTGGCTGGGGCCCCATCGTCACCTCCAGCCTCATCGGCTCGGGCGGCGCCCCGCGCTATGTCGTCGGTACGGTCAACACCGTCGAATTCTTCGTCACGACAGCCGTCTCCGTGGCCTTCCTCACGGCCTTGCTGACCGGCCATTGGGAAGAAGCGGAAGGCATCGGTCCCCACCTGTGGTCCGTTGCGGGCCTCGTGGTTGGCGGTATCCTGGCGGCACCCCTCGCCGGCTTCGTGGTTCGCCTTATCCCGGCCCGGCGTCTGATGATCCTGGTTGGCGGCCTCGTCATCGCCTTGGCGGGCTACCAGACCTGGCAACTCCTGACCTGAGGCCGGACGCCTGTTGACATTTCAGCGCGGTCAGCGTCCATCACCGGCATTTCCGGGGAAGTGCCATGACCGATTATGTCCGCAAGATCCTGACCTCGTCGGTCTATGAAGTGGCCGAGCAGACCCCGCTCGAAAAGATGGATCTGCTCTCCGCCCGGCTTGGCCGCACCATCCTGGTCAAGCGCGAGGACCTGCAGCCGGTCTTCTCCTTCAAGATCCGCGGCGCCCACAACCGCATCGTGCATCTTTCGGCTGAGGAACGCGCCCGCGGCGTTATCTGCGCCTCGGCGGGCAACCATGCCCAGGGCGTTGCCCTCTCGGCGACGCGGCTGGGCATCCGCGCCATCGTGGTCATGCCCACCACGACCCCGATCATCAAGGTCAATGCGGTCAGGCGCCTGGGCGGCGAGGTTGTCCTGTTCGGCGACGGTTTCGACGCCGCCCGCGCCCATGCGTCCAGCCTCGCCGAGCGCCATGGCTATGTATTCGTCCACCCCTTCGACGACCCCGACGTCATTGCCGGCCAGGGGACGGTGGGACTCGAACTGATGCGCCAGCACCCCGAGCCGATCGGCGCCATCTATGTGCCGGTGGGCGGTGGCGGTCTCGCGGCCGGCATTGCCAGCTTCGTCAAATTCCTGCGGCCCGAAATCCGCGTCATCGGCGTCGAGCCGGAGGAAGCGGCCAGCATGAAGGCGGCGATCGCCGCCGGCCGGCCGGTGCCGCTCGACCAGGTGGGCCTGTTCGCCGACGGCGTCGCGGTACGCCAGGTGGGCGAGGAAACCTTCCGCCTCTGCCGGGAACTGCTCGACGACATCGTGACGGTCACAGCCGACGAGATCTGTGCCGCCATCAAGGATATCTTTGACGATCACCGCGCCATCACCGAACCCGCAGGTGCACTGGCCCTCGCCGGCCTCCGGCGCGATATCGAAAACGGCAATGCACCCGAGGGTGCCCTCATCGCCATCAATTCGGGCGCCAACGTCAATTTCGACCGACTGCGCTACGTGGCCGAACGGGCCGAGATCGGCGAACGGGCGGAAGCCCTGCTGGCGGTGACCATTCCCGAGCGCCCGGGTTCCTACCGGGCCTTCATTCGCCTGGTCGGCAGCCGCTCGATCACCGAATTCAACTATCGCTACGCGGCCGGGGCCAGCGCCCATATCTTTGTCGGCATCAAGCTTTCGGGGGGCGACGCGGAAAAGCAGGACATCATTGCCATGCTGGAGGCCAATGGGCTCAAGGTCACCGACCTCACCGACAACGAGGTGGCCAAGCTCCATGTCCGCCACATGGTGGGCGGCCGGGCGGCGGGCATTGCCCATGAAATGGTATTCCGCTTCCAGTTCCCCGAGCGCCCCGGCGCATTGCTCAAGTTTCTCGAAGGCCTCAATGACGCCTGGAACATCACCCTGTTCCATTATCGCAACCACGGCGCCGACTATGGCCGCGTGCTGGTGGGCATCGAGGTTCCGCCCGAAACGCGCGACGATCTGTTCGTCCATATCGACGCCATCGGCTTCCCCTTCTGGGACGAGACCGAGAACCCGGCCTATCGCCAGTTTCTCAATCTGCAATAGGGCTTAAAGACCCCCGGGCAGACATTAGGTTGAAATAAACCGCGTCTATAGCGGTTCGACCTATTTCCGCCACGACCCCATTGCATTTGCCTTCGCAAGGGGCAATCTGCACACACACCGCGCTGGACTGGGGGGCACCGGTCGCGCGCCTGTCATTTCGAGGGAAATCAAAGATGATCAGAACGATCAAGACGACCAGCCTGCTCGCCGCAACCAGCCTTGCCACACTGACCTTCCTGCAACCCGCTTTGGCGCTGGATGCCCAGACTTTCGTGGACCGCATCACCTCGGTCTACGGCGCGATGGGCTATGGCCTGAGCTTCGGCGCGGCCACGCTGGATGGCGACACCATCACCGTGGATGGGGTCACCGTGGACATGAAGGGCTCTGGCCTGGAGCCAATGGTGCTCGACACCGAACTGACCTTTACAGGCGTCGTCGAGAACGAAGACGGCAGCTACTTTGCCGATAGCCTCTCCATTCCTGATATCGACACCGAATTTGCCCAGGAGCCGGTCGGCCGCCTCACCGTGGTGGACATGGTTGCTGAAGATCTCTGGCTGCCGCCCGAAGGCCAGACCACGGCCGATCTGCTGCTTCAGGTCGTCGGCCGCATGGCCAGCGGTCCCTTGACCGTGACCCGCGATGGCGTCGAGGTCATCAAGATCGACGGCATGGAAGCCGCGTCCGAGTTCACCTTTGATGACAATGACGCGCTCGAATCGATCGCCTCGACCATGTCGATCAGCAATATCTGGGCCGATCTCAGCACCGTGGGCGAGGAAGAGCCGGAAGCCGGCGCGGTCATCGCGGCGCTTGGTCTCACCAATATCAGCGGCAATATCAGCCAGACCATGAACTGGACCATGGCCGACGGCCACATGGTCATCGAAGAATTCCTGTTCGACTTCGCCGACGTGGCGGCGCTGAATTTCACCGCCGACATTACCGGCTTCACCCCGGATATGCTGGACAAGATCTACGCCATGCAGAATTCGGACCTCGATCCGGCGAGCGAGGAAGCACAGGCGCAGCAGATGATGGCCGGCATGGAAATTGCCCAGGCCCTCAGCATCGGCGGCGTGACCCTGCGCTATGACGACGCTTCTCTGGCCCCCAAGCTGCTCGACATGTTCGCCGCCCAGTCGGGCGCCGACCGCGCCAGCTTCGTGGAAGGCCTCAAGGCCATGCTGCCCGCCATGATCGCCGAAAGCGGTATTCCGGAACTGGCCGATCTCGTCGTGCCGCCGGTCTCGGCCTTCCTCGACGACCCGCAGAACCTGGAAGTCGCCGTCAAGCCGGCCACCCCGACCAGCGTGCTGGTCCTGGCCGCTGCCGCGTCCAACCCGGCCAGCCTCATCCAGGCGCTCGGCCTGACCGTCGCGGCCAACCAGAAGTCCAAGTAACCCATGCGCGCGGCGGGGATGGTACATCGCCACCCCGCCGCACCGGCACTGATGAAGCCTTCATGCTTTTGTGCCAGAATGCCGGCATGACCGCGCCTTTGCCTCT
>CBFGPB010000128.1:0-7177 GCA_965650545.1 uncultured Devosia sp.
CCGGCGAGTTCGCCGCCCTGAAGCACGCCCTGCTGCACCAGGTCGATGGTGAGGCCGGATGGCGTGGTCAGCGTCAGCTTGCCGACCTTGCTGTCGCTGGTGCTGGTGGTCGCCAGGGAGGTCGGCGACAGGGCGCCGGCCGTGGCGAACTTGAAGGTGGAAAAGCCATTGTCGAGCAGCCCCACGCCCGAGCGGGTCATCAGCGCCACCGTGCCATCGGCCCGATACTCAGCCTGCACGTCGATGACCTCGGCGACCGAGGCCACCAGACGATCGCGTTGGTCGTAGAGCTGGGCACGGGCCGTGTCGGTCATCCCGAGGTCCAGCATGCGCTTGTTCACCTCGTCGAGCGAGATGAGCATGGCATTGACTTCTGACACGTCGTTGGCGATGCGCGTCTCGGCTTCCTGGCGAAGCTGCTGGATCACGCCCGACATGGTGTTGAGCTGCTGGGCAAAGGCCTGGGCCCCGGCCACGACATTGGCGCGCGTGGGATAGTCGTCCGGGCTCGTCGCCAGCGCCTGCAGGGAATTCTTGAGCGAACCGAACATGGTGTCGAGCGAGTTCGCATCGCCCGGCTTGCCGAGATACCCCTGGAGCTTGCTGAGATAGTCGCCCATGACACTCGACATGGACGTGTCCGACACCTGGCGGTTGTAATAGGTCTGGAGGCTGAGGTTGAAGGCCCGGTCTACACCGGCCGAGCGCGCATAGGTGCTGTTGACCGACGAATAGTCGATGATGTTCAGCGACTGGCGGTGATAGCCCGGCGTGCCCGAATTGGCGATGTTCCGGCTCAGGATCGTGATGGAATCCTGGCTGGTCCGCAGACCCGATACAGCATTCGAAAGTGACGAAACCAGACCCATGATCGCGGCCCTCAAACTGGAAACTGGCCCGGGGCGTCACGCCCCGGACCGTGTACTCAGGTTCCGCCTCAGCGGATCATGTTCAGGGCTTCCTGCAGCATCTCGTCGGCGGTCGAGACGATACGGGTGCCAGCCGAATAGGCCTGCTGGGTGATGATGAGCTTGGTGAATTCGTCGGAGATGTCGGTATTGGACGCCTCAAGAGCGCCGCCGATAATGCCCGAGCCGGAGAGATCGAAGATCGGCTCGCCCGATTCCGAAGTGGCCTCATAGACACCGCCGTCCAGGCGCTTGAGCGAATTGACGCCATTGAACTGCGCCGTCACCACCTGAGCCATTTCGATGCGTTCGCCATTGGAATAGGTGGCAACCACACGGCCGCTATCGGTGATGGCCACCGAGAGGAATTCGCCCGCGCCGTAACCGTTCTGGTTGAGCGTGGACACCGTCACCGTGCCGTTGACGTCAGCGAATTGCGAGACGCCATTGGTGTCGTGGGCCAGCACCACGTCGCCGATCAGCACACCATTGACGCGCAGATCGTCGATGGTGGCCTGGGGAACGCTGGTCGAGAGCGAACCATTGCTGCCGAACTCGTAGTCCTGTCCGATATTGGTCCAGGCCGGCGAACCACCCACGGCGGCACTGTCGGAGAGATAGAACAGGTTCCAGCGATCCGTACCACCCGAAGCCGCGCTGTCGACCTTGGCCCAACGCAGCTGCACGTTCACCGGTGCACCATTGCTGGCATAGACTGTGATGGCGCCGCCAGAGATCGAGTTGGCGACGAAGTCATCGGCATCATCGGCTGAGACGAAATTGACGTCGGCCAGGGTCGGCGCCGAGGAAGCCTGCGGGTCGGTGAGGCCGAGTGCCGTTTCCAGTGCCGCACTCACGCCCGAGATCGAGAAGCTGGCATGATAGTCCGTGCCCAGCGTCACGTTGAACTGGTTCGTACCATTGAGGCCAACGGTTGCCGACGCCGCCGCGCCGCCGCCGAAGTCGCGCAGTTCGGCCTGCATGTCGTCCAGAACGTTCTGCACGGTGCGCGGGCCGGTAATATCGATGGCAACACCATCGGTCGGCACCGGCGAGGGGCTGGCGTAGAAATTGAACTCGACCGCAATGCCGTTGACGGTGATCGTCATGGTGTCGCCATCGGCAAAGACGGTGGTCGCAAGGTTGGCACCGGCGCCGGCACCGAGGTTGACCGAACCATTGGCGGCGGCCGACGTGGAGCCCGCCGCGAACTGTTCCGATCCCAGCAACTCGCTGTTGTAGACGGTCGACTTGTAATTGGCCGTCTTGGGCAACTGCGGCAGGTTGGACTGGTAGTTGATGGTGGTCGTCACATTGGCCGGCAGGAAGGCATTGGACAATTCGATCACCTCGGGCACGGAGCCCGAAATGTTGCCGGTGGCCGGATCGATGGGCAGCCCCTTGAGGTAGTAGCCAGCGCCGTTGACCAGGAGACCATCCTTGTCGATCTCGAAGTCACCGCGGCGGGTGAAGTAGCTCGAGCCGGCGAATACCGAATTGCCGTCCGACTGGCCAACCTTGGGCTCGACCACGAAGAAGCCATTGGCGTTGAGCGCCACATAGGTCTCGTTCGACGACGTCTGGATATCGCCCTGAATATTGTTGGTGGCGCGCGACTGCGCCAGAACCGCACCCGGCACCTGCGACTTCAGCGGCGCATCGGGAATGAGATCGAGGAAGCTCGTTTCCATTCGCTTGTAGCCGACAGTCTGCGAGTTCGCGATATTGCCCGAAATGTTCTCCAGGGCATGCGACTGCGCCCGCAGGCCGGTCACCGCACTGGAAAGAGCCCCATAGATACCCATCTGTAACTCCGTAATCCCCGTTGCGCCGCAGGGCGCGCTCGGCAACCACGATGCAAAGGCAATGCCAACTGGCTGAGCCCTTGTTTTTCCATAGTTTTTGGCTCCGAAGCAGGCCGAATGCGGCGACAAGGCGGCAATTGAGTCCGAGCTGGCGGCAGTTTTTGCCGATTGCTTGAGATCGGCGCGGGCTTGCTTTAAACGCAACGGGAACAACCCGGGCTGTGTCGGACCCGGCGGAGCGTCGGTTTATGCTGTTTTCCAGTATCGATGAGTTCGTGAAGGCCCCGCGCCGCACCGTGACCGTGTTCGGCATGGCCGGCGTGGGCAAGACACGCCTCTCCAACATGCTGCGCGCCAATCACTGGTTCCACTATTCGGCCGATTACCGCATCGGCACGCGATACATGGGCGAGTTCATCGTCGACAATTTCAAGCGCGAGGCCATGAAGGTGCCCTTCCTGGCGCAACTTTTGCGCACGGACTCGATCTACATCTCGTCCAACATCACCTTCGACAACCTCGACCCGCTCTCGACCTATCTGGGCACGCCCGGCGACCCGGCACGCGGCGGCCTGCCGCTCGAGGAATACCAGCGCCGTCAGGAGCAGCACCGCGTCGCCGAGGTCGCAGCGCTTTGCGACGTTCCCTACTTCATCGAGCGCGCCAAGGCGCTTTACGGTTATGACGATTTCATCGCGGATACGGGCGGATCGCTGATCGAGGTCATAGACCCCGCCAATCCGGAAGACCCCGTGGTCAAGACGCTCGCTGCCAGCACGGCGCTGATCTACATCCGAGGTACGGACAAGGACGCGACAGAACTGGTCAAGCGTTTCAAGAAGTCGCCCAAGCCCATGTATTACAGGCCACATTTCCTTCTCGAGAAGTGGGCCGAGTACAAGCTGATGCACGGCATAATCGAAGATTGCGACGTCGATCCTGCCGGCTTCGGCGCATGGGGCTTCGAAGCTCTGCTGCATGACCGCCTGCCGCGCTACCAGGCGCTGGCCGACAATTTCGGCTATGTGGTTGAGGCATCGGACCTGGCCACCGTGCGCGACGGCGACGAATTCGTCGATCTGGTCGCCTCGGCCATCGAGAAGCGAATGCGCTAGCGCGCGGCGTCCCAGAGACGCCAGCGCGCCGGCTTGAATCGCTTTCTCGTTTTACCCAGCTAAGAGGCTGCCATGCCTATTCGAATTCCCGACAATCTGCCCGCACGAAAGACCCTCGAGGACGAGGGCGTCAATGTGATGGATTCCAGCCGCGCCGCGCGGCAGGACATCCGCCCGCTCGAATTCGGCCTTTTGAACCTGATGCCCAACAAGGAGCGGACGGAAACCCAGTTCGCGCGCCTGATCGGGGCCACGCCGCTGCAGATCAACCTGAGCCTGGTTCGGGTGACCGAGCACCAGTCCAAGAACACGCCTGAGGACTACCTCAACACCTTCTACCAGACCTGGGAGGAGGTGAAGGAGCGCAAGTTCGACGGCTTCATCGTCACCGGCGCGCCGGTCGCCAATCTGCCCTTTGAGCAGGTGCGCTACTGGCCCGAAATGCTCGAAATCATGGAGTGGACGCGCACCAATGTGCACCACACCATGTTCATCTGCTGGGGCGCCCAGGCCGCTTTGCACCATTTCCATGGCGCGCGCCGCTACCGCATGGACAAGAAGGCCTTCGGTGTCTTCCGCCACCAGGTGATCAACAAGCGCTCGCCCTTCCTGCGCGGCATGTCCGACAGCCCGATGATCCCGGTGTCACGCTACAATGACATCGACCGCACCACATTGGGGAGCAACCTCGAAATCCTGATCGACAACCAGGATATCGGCCTTTGCATGCTCGGAGACCGCAACGAGCGCGCCGTCTACTTCCTCAACCATCTGGAATATGACAACCGCTCGCTGGCCGACGAATATGAGCGCGACATCAAGGCGGGTCTCGACACGGCCCCGCCGGTCAACCTCTTCCCCAATGGCGACACCAGCGCCGAACCCGAAAACCGCTGGCGCAGCCATGCGCATCTCCTGTTCCAGAACTGGATCAATGAGATCTACCAGACGACTCCGTTCGAGCTGGAGAAGATCGGGCAGTAGAGCCAACCGCCCCCTCGGGAAGACCTGAGGGGGCCCGCCCCCGATTGCAGCGCGCCTGCCTCTTTGCAAACCGGCCCCCGCTCCCTACCTTGCAGGGACACTTGGGGACAAACCTTGCCGCAGCCGCCGACGACCATCACCGACGAACTGGGCATCGCCCTCTCCAACCTCGCTGACAGCGCCACGGGCCTGCTGACCCCCACATTGCGGCTGGGTGTCACGGGGCTGAGCCGCGCCGGCAAGACCATCTTCATCACTGCGCTCGTGCACAATCTGCTGACGCAGGGCCGCCTGCCCGGCTTTGCACCATTGGCTGATGGCCGCTTCATCGGGGCCAGACTGGCCGAATACCCGGACGCGACCATTCCGCGGTTCGCCTATGAGCAGCACCTGGCGGCGCTGAGCGGCAACCCGCCCGCCTGGCCGGAAAGCACGCGGCGGATTTCGCAATTGCGGCTGGTCCTGAAGTTCCAGTCCACCAAGTGGTGGGCCGGGATGACCGGCCCGGCGACGCTCAATCTCGACATTGTCGACTATCCGGGCGAGTGGCTGCTCGACCTGCCGCTGTTGGGTCTGAGCTTTGCCGAGTGGAGCGCCGAGGCGTTGGAGCGCGCCCGACAGCCGGGTCATGCGGACGAGGCCGGCGACTTCCTCGCCGCACTCGGGAGCATGGATGTCAGCCGGGAGGCCAACGACCTCCTGGCCGAGCAACTGGCATCGAGCTTCACAACCTATCTGCGCCGCAGCCGCGAACATGGCGCCCTCTCGACCCTGCCGCCGGGCCGCTTCCTGCTACCCGGCGAACTCGAAGGCTCTCCGGCGCTTACTTTTGCTCCCCTGCCCCGGCCTGCCGGCACGATCCGCAGGGACAGCCTCTACGCCATGCTGGAAGGCCGCTACGAAGCCTACAAGGCGCAGGTCGTCCGCCCCTTCTTCCGCGACCACTTCGCCCGGCTCGACCGGCAGGTAGTGCTGGTGGATACGCTGCGCGCGCTCAATACCGGCCCGGAGGCGGTCAACGACCTTGAGACGGCCCTGACATCCGTGCTGGCCTGTTTCCGCCAGGGCGAGACCAATCCGCTGCTGCGGCCCTTCGTGCGCAGCATCGATCGCATCCTCTTCGCTGCCACCAAGGCCGACCATGTGCATCACACCAGCCACGACCGGCTGGAGGCCATCCTCAACCGCCTTGTCGCCAATGCCCGCAAGCGGGCCAGCTTTGCCGGGGCGGAGACCAGGTCCATCGCCCTGGCCGGCATCCGCGCCACCAGCGAAGGCACGATCCGCGAGTCGGGCGAGACCCTGCCGACGCTGATCGGCACGCCCCTCAGCGGCGAGGTGCTGGACGGCCAGACCTATGACGGCAAGACCGAAATCGCCTTGTTTCCCGGTGACTTGCCGGAAAGGCCGGATTCACTGTTCGAGGACGGCAACCCGGTGGCGCTCAACTTCCTGCGCTTCACGCCGCCACAAAGGTTGGAGCGCAATGCCTCTGGCGATGTCGTCCTGCCCCACATCCGGCTCGACCGCGCCCTCGACTATCTCATCGGAGACTGGATGGCATGAAGCGCCCGGTAGCCCGCCCCACCGCGCCGACCAACACGCCAGCCGATGCCGTCCGCGCGCCCCGCGCCTTCACGCCGGAGCGGGCCGAAATCGTCGAAGCCGTCTTCGAACCCGAGGCGGAGCCGGACCTGGTTGCGCCGACGCCCCGCCGCATGGGCTGGCTGGGCAGGTTCGCCTGGACCACGGGCGGCATTCTGGTTTCGGCCGGGCTGGGCCTTGCCGCCGACCGGCTGATCCGAGACCTCTTTGCCACCAATGAATGGCTGGGCTGGCTGGGCCTGGGCGTCCTCGGCGCCTTCCTCATCGCGGTCGCGGCGCTCATCATCCGCGAAATGCTGGCCTTGCGGCGTCTTTCCGTGCTCGACGGCGTGCGCCGGGAAGCAGCCAGCGCTCACGCCGGGAACGACCGCAGGCAGGCGGGCGCGGTAGTCGATCATCTTGGCGCCATCTATGCCGGACGGCCGGACCTCGCGCGCGGCCGCGAGAACCTCAATGGCCATCTCGATGGCCTGTTCGACGGCACCGAAGTCATCGCCCTGGCCGAACGCAGCCTCATGGCCCCGCTGGACGCGCGCTCGCGGACCCTGGTGGCGGCCTCGGCGCGGCGGGTGGCGCTGGTGACGGCAGTGTCGCCCCGCGCCCTCATCGACATCGCCTTTGTCATCTATGAGAGCGTGCGCCTCGCGGGGGCGATTGCCGCGCTTTATGGCGCGCGGCCCGGCTTCTTCGGCTTCTGGCGGTTGGCGGGCTCGGTGCTGGCGCATCTGGCCGTCACCGGCGGTCTGGTGCTGACCGATGG
>CBFGPB010000129.1:0-7174 GCA_965650545.1 uncultured Devosia sp.
CTTCGGGCCGCCACGAGATGGCCCAGGGCGAAGGCGGCGTAGATGGCGGCGGGCAGGAATAGCGTCAGGATGCCGGCGAAGCGGTAGATCAGCGCTCCCAGGGCGGCGCCACCGAAGAGGCCGAACCAGATGGCCAGGTGTTGCAGCCAGCGCAGAGGCGGGGCGGAGCCCTTGAGGGCCAAAGCGAGGTCCTGGCCTGCCATGTAGAGCGTGCCGGTGACGAAGGTGGCGCCGAGGCGCACGGCGCCGCGCATGGGCAGGATGGCATTCTGCGCGCCGGCGCTCGCGGCGAGGACCAGCATGGCCTGGGTGGCGGGGAAACCTGAAAGGGCGAGAACGAGGGTCAGGGCCACACCGGAGAGCACGGCCAGGCTGACGGCTGCCGGCCCCCAGCGGGGGTTCGAGTAGGCTGCGAGGGCGCCCAGCACACTGCCGATGAAGAAGAGGCCGACAAGGGAGGCGGTCAGCAGCAGGACCGGCCAGGCGGCATCGATGAGTGCCGCGCCGCCCTGGGTGGTATTGCCGCTCATGAAGGAGGTGAAATAGCCGCCCAGTTCGATGAAGCCGACGACGTCGATGAGGCCGGCCGAGCCGGTCAGGACCATGCCGAGGATGAGATGGCGGGCAGGGGTCATGGGCACAGGGCTCCCGTCTGGTGGCACCCCCACCCGGCCTCCCCCGTCAAGGGGGATGAACCGGATCGCGGATGCGGCGGCATTTTGGCCATGACCGGACCTTCTACAGCTGCGCCGCGATGGCTTTGGCGAGGGCCGCCAGGTCGGCGTCGTCGGCCTTGCCGCCGCCATGGGCGCCCAGGGGCACGCCTTCATAGACCGGGATCACATGGAAATGCAGGTGGAAGACCGTCTGCCCGGCGGGGGCTTCGTTGAACTGGGCAAGGCGGACGCCGTCGGCATTGGTTGCGGATTTCACGGCGCGTGTGACGCGTTGCACCAGCGGCATGACGGCGGCGAGGGCGGCCGGATCGGCATCGAGGAGGTTGCGCGAGGCGGCCTTGGGAACGATTAGCGTATGGCCCTTCGACTGAGGGAAAATGTCCATCATGACCAGCGCCGTATCGTCCTCATAGACCTTGTGGCATGGCAGTTCGCCCTTGAGGATCTTGGCGAAGATATTGGCGGGGTCGTAGGTCATGGACTACCTCTCAAGCAGATTCGCAGAAGCCCTCAACACCCCGATCGTCACCCTCGGGCTTGACCCGAGGGGTCTGCACTAGATCTAGGCATTGCAAGTATAAAGCCCTCGGGTCAAGCCCGAGGGTGACGGTCTGAGGGGGGCAGCAGGGCGCGCGCCCACCCGGCCTCCCCCTGGAGAAGGGGGAGGAGAAGAGACCTACCGCTCCTGCCGTTCGCCCTTGCGGAAGGGCGTAAAGGTCTCGAGCAGTTCCTGCTGCTGTTCGACAGCGGGGCGTTCATCTTCGAGGTAATCGGCGACGGCGCGGCGGAGGCCGGGATGGGCGATCCAGTGCACGGAATGGGTGAGGACCGGTTCATAGCCGCGCGCCAGCTTGTGCTCGCCCTGGGCGCCGGCCTCGACCACGGCCAGCTTGTGGGCAATGGCATAGTCGATGGCCTGGTAGTAGCAGACCTCGAAATGAAGGAAGGGCACGTCGCGGACGGCGCCCCAGTTGCGGCCATAGAGGCGGTCCTTGCCCCGAAAATTGATGGCGCCGGCAATGGGTATGTCGCCGTCATAGGCCAGCATGAGCACGATGCGGTCGGCCAGGTATTGGCCGAGCAGGGAGAAAAAGGTGCGGTTGAGATAAGGGCGGCCCCACTTGCGGGCGCCGGTATCCTCATAGAAGGCGAAGAAGGCGTCCCAGTGGTGCTCCTGGATGTCGGAACCCGAGAGCCATTTTACCGAAAGGCCGTCGGCCAGGGCGTCACGCCGCTCGCGACGGATGGTCTTGCGCTTGCGGGAGGAGAGAGTTTCAAGGAAGTCCTCGAAGCTGGAATAGTCCTGGTTCCGCCAGTGAAACTGCGTATCGACGCGGCGGAGCCAGTCGAGCGAGCCGGCGAGATCGGCTTCGGTCTCGGGGACAAAGGTCAGGTGCACCGAGGAGGCATCGAGCCGGCCCGCAAGCTGCTGGGCGGTCGAGAGGAGGGCGGATTGCGCCTGGAGACTGCCTGAGGGCACGAGCAGCTTTGGCGCTGTCGCCGGGGTAAAGGGGACGGAGCCCTGGAGTTTTGGATAGTAGCGGCCGCCGGCGCGTTCGAGGGCATTGGCCCAGCCATGGTCGAAGACATATTCGCCCATGGAGTGAGACTTGAGGAAGAGCGGCAGCAGGCCGACCGGCACGCCGGCCTGATCGGTGAGCAGGACATGCTGCGGCTGCCACCCGGTCTTGGCGTTGGCGCAGCCGGACTCTTCCAGCGCCAGGAAAAAGGCGTGATCGAGAAAGGGATTGTCCGGCACGTCATCGGTGGAAGGGACGAGACCATTCCAGGTCTCGGCGGGAATCGAGGCCGTGCTGGGGTGGATGGTGGCCGTGAAACTGGGTTCGGACACTGGGACGAGAATCCCTTGGTGGTAGGCCTGGCCGATATGGGAAGGAGCGGCCCCGGATTCAACCGGGGCCGGCAGGCACTAGACCTCGACGACCGCATCAATCTCGACGGCGGCGCCGAGGGGGAGGGAGGCGACGCCAAAGGCAGCGCGGGCGTGCTTGCCCCTATCACCCAGAACGCCGACGATAAGGTTGGAGGCGCCATTGGCCACCAGATGCTGCTCGGTGAATTCGGGCGTCGAGGCGACCAGCACGGTCAGCTTGACGACCTGTTTGATTTCATGGAGCGGCACGCCGGCTATGTGAACGATCTGGGCAAGGATGTTGACGGCGCAGAGCTCGGCAGCATTGCCGCCCTGGACCACATTCATGGTGTCGCCAAGCAGACCCTGCACGACGCCATTGCTGTCGCTGGAAATCTGCCCGGACACATAGAGCAGGTTGCCGGTGCGGGCGACTGAGACATAGCTGGCCACCGGCGGCTTGGGCGCGGGCAGTTCATAGCCATATTCACGGAGCTTTTCGATCGGGTCGGTCATGTGGATTTGCCTTCGAGGTCGTCTGCTTCTTCTTCGGATACCGGCGCCGGATCTGTGCCAGGCCGGCTTGTGTATAGCTTGCCGCGGACCACGGCGCTGCGGCCGAAACGGCTGCGCACCTTGTCCATGGCCCGTTCCGCAGCCGCCTTGCGGGCGACGAGCGGTTCGATGAGGTCGCCCGGATCGGAGCCGTCGTCGGCTTCGAGACCGGAAACGCCAATGCCGATCAATCGGAACGGCGTACCGTCGATTTCGCGCTGCAACAGGCTCATACCGGATTCGTAGAGCACGTTGGCAAGCTGCGTGGGCATCATCAGGTGTCGGGCGCGGGTGCGCAACTTAAATCCGGCTGTCTTGAGCTTCAGCGTCACCGTGTCGCCGACCAGACCCTTGGCCTTGAGGCGCTCGGACAGGCGTTCCGAACATTTGAGGAGTTCGGTCGAGAGCTGGTCGAGCGAGGCCATGTCCTGGTTGAACGTCGTCTCGGACGAGATGGTCTTCATCGCTCCATCAATCGACACCTGGCGGGCGTCCTGGCCCTGCGCAAGGCGAGCGAGACGGGCGCCCGATTCGCCATAGAGCCGCATCAGCCGGGTCGGGTCTTCCTGCTGGAGCTGGCCGATGGTGTGGTAGCCATCGTGCTTCAGGGTCTCGGAAAAGACCTTGCCGACGCCATAGATGAGGCTGATCGGCTTTGGCGCGAGGAAGTCGAGCGTTTCTGCCTTGCCGATGATCGCGAAACCGCGTGGCTTGTCGAGGTCGGAGGCAACTTTGGCGAGGAACTTGTTGTGGGAGAGCCCCACCGAGATTGTGACGCCGATTTCCTGCTCGATGGTGCGGGCGAAGCGGGCGAGGCTCAGCGCCGGGGGCGCCTTGTGGACGCGCTCGGTGCCGGTCATGTCGAGGAAGGCCTCGTCGATCGAGAGCGGTTCGACCAGGGGCGTGAGGGCGTCCATATGGCGGCGGATCTGTCGGCTGACCTCGACATACTTGGCCATGTTGGGCGGGATGATCACGGCGTCGGGGCAGAGTTCGCGGGCCTTGAACATGGGCATGGCCGAGCGGACGCCCGATTGTCGTGCGATGTAGCAACAGGTGGAGACGACACCGCGCTGACCGCCGCCGATAATCAGCGGCTTGTCCCGCAGGCTCGGATCATCGCGTTTTTCCACCGAGGCGTAGAAGGCGTCGCAGTCGACATGGGCGATGGAGAGGGCGAACAACTCGTCGTGACCGCGCAGGCGCGGCGAACCGCAGGACGGGCAGCGACCGGGCAGGGTGGAGCCTGATCCTGGAGCCAGACAGTCGCGGCAGAACCAGTCGGTGGTCATGTTATTCGCTGTGGTTGAGCCGGTGCCAGACGCGCATGAAGCTTTCGGGTGTCACCCCGGCATTTGCGCAGAGGGCGAGCAGAATCGCTTCATTTGCGGCAAAATAGTCGATGAGGCCGTGTTGCAGGCGGGTGGAGCCAATGGATGCACGCAGCGATTGCGGATCCAAGCCGGCCTGCTGCATGAATGCCAGAAGCTCCTCCGGGTTCTCCGCGAGGTAGCCGAGGCAAGAATCGGCAAGGGTGGAAACGTCCGGCGCGGTACGGCTGGAAACGGGCACGACGCGGCCTCATATGGTGTTTTGTTTAAGTTTCGATGCTAGCCCAGATGCCATGGAAAGCGAAGTCGCGCGACAGAGTGCGGCAGGAGCCTTCCGGCGGGTGCCGCCGAGGCGGCCAAGCGAGGTAGAATGCCCAAGAGTGTGATGATCGTCGAAGACAATGAGCTCAACATGAAGCTCTTCAACGATCTGCTGGAATCGCGCGGCTACAATGTGATCCAGACCCGCAATGGCATGGAGGCGCTGGATCTGGCGCGTGCCCATATGCCCGACCTGATCCTGATGGACATCCAGCTTCCGGAAGTCTCGGGCCTGGTCGTGACCAAGTGGCTCAAGGATGACGACCAGCTTGCCCATATTCCGGTGGTGGCGGTGACGGCCTTCGCCATGAAGGGCGACGAAGAACGCATCCTGCAGGGCGGCTGCGAGGGCTATATTTCCAAGCCCATCTCGGTATCTCACTTTCTGGAAACCATTGCCCAATACATTGGTCCGGCCTGAGCGGGCGCGTGCGACGCGCCTTGCTGGCTGATGGCGTGGTTGCGGCCATTCTGCCGCTGACCGATTGAAGTGTAGGGTGACCCGCTGGGCAACGGCGCACGGTGGATCACTCATGAGTATCCGGGGGCTTGCTGTGACCGCGCGTGTTCTGATCGTCGATGACATTCCAACCAATGTCCGTCTGCTCGAAGCGCGGTTGACCGCCGAATACTACGAGGTCGTGACAGCCAGTTCCGGGGCGCAGGCGCTGGAGATCTGCCAGAGCCAGGACGTGGATATCGTCCTGCTTGACGTGATGATGCCGGAAATGGACGGGTTTGAAGTCTGCCGGCGGTTGAAGGCGGACCCCAAGACCCACCACCTGCCGGTGCTGATGATCACGGCGCTCGATCAACCCTCCGATCGCGTGCAGGGGCTCGATGCGGGTGCCGACGACTTCCTGAGCAAGCCTGTCGACGACACCCAGCTCATGGCGCGGGTCAAAAGCCTGGTGCGGCTCAAATCGCTGACCGATGAATTGCGCGCCCGCGCGCTGACCGGACAGCAGATCGCTATCGAAGATGCGCTGCGCGCCATGGATACGATTTCGGCCAGCGGCGGCAATATCCTGATCATCGATACCGACAGGCGCCATGCGGAGCGCATCCAGTCCTACCTGAGCCCGGACCACCAGGTGGACATCCTCACCGAGCCCGCCGATGCGGTGTTCCAGGTGACGGGAGCGGACTATGAGCTGGCGCTGGTCAGCATGGCGCTCGAGAATTTCGACCCTCTCCGGGTCTGCTCGCAGGTGCGCACCGTCGATCATTCCCGCAACCTGCCGATCATCCTGATGTCGGACGCGGCCGACAAGCCGCGCGTGGTGCGGGCGCTGGACCTTGGCGTCAACGATTTCATCAGCCGCCCGGTGGACCGCAACGAGTTGATGGCGCGCGTGCGCACCCAGATCCGGCGGCACCGTTATGCGATGGAACTGCGCGAAAGCGTCAACAACACGATGGCGCTGGCGGTTACCGACGAGCTGACTGGGCTCTACAATCGCCGCTATTTCGACCGCCATCTCAATGTCATGCTCGGCAAGGCACACGAGCAGGATCGCGACATGGCGCTGATGATCCTCGACATCGACCACTTCAAGGCGGTCAATGACAACCATGGCCACGATATCGGGGACGCGGTGCTCCGTGAATTCGCGGCGCGCCTCAGGCGCAACATTCGCGGCGTCGACCTGGCCTGCCGCTTCGGCGGCGAGGAATTCGTGGTGTTGATGCCCGATACCGACACTGCACAGGCCGAAGCCGTGGCGGAGCGTGTCCGCCAGGCCATGGCCGAAAAGGCCTTCGACGTGGGCGCGCCACGGGCCCTGTCGGTCACCGTGTCCGTGGGCGTCTCGATCCGCGAAAGCCTGTCCGACACGCCCGAGGGCATGATCAAGCGCGCCGACGTTGCGCTCTATCGAGCCAAGAGGGCAGGCCGGAACCGGGTCATTTTCGACGCCGCCTGACGGCTCGTCGTTAAAATCGTCGGCATTAGGGTTATTTGTTATAATTAACAAATGGTTGCCGAGCGCGCTGCGCTGGTTTCGCTTGGCCTTTTGCCGGCTTGGGTCTAGGTTCAACCGCAGACGGACTTGGGAAATTTCCCAAGGTCCAATGTTCCCTACGGCCCATCTCAGGTCCGCCGCAACTCCTGAGTCCCGTAGGGCGGTTGGTCCGGATGCGGACAGAGTGGCCTCTTCGACATGCCGCTCCGGACCAGCCACTCTTCTTCAAGCTGCCCTTTTGCCCAGTCACCTGTGGATGCAGTGACACCCCGTTCCTTGTGCCCAGCCAGAAGGCGCACAGGGAATGGGGATGCAACGCTGTCGGGTCAGTCGACAAAAAACAAAACCCCGCAATCGCTTGCGGGGTTTTGTTCATTCCAGAAAGGAACAGCCAGATTACTTGATCTTGGCTTCCTTGAATTCGACATGCTTGCGCACGACCGGGTCGTACTT